>VBKF01000114.1:48875-49266 GCA_005888095.1 Deltaproteobacteria bacterium
CATCTCGGTCCTCCTCATGAGTTGGTGGACCGTACCGCTTGTCGCCTACTCCCGGTACAGCTGCGACTTCCAAGGCGGCTGGGTGGTGAAGCTCTTGTCCACGCTCACGCGGCCGGAAAAGGTCGGCTTCGGCCTGGCGCTCGTCGTGTGCGGGGCCCACCTGCTCACGGCCGCTCATCGTGATCGAGCCCGCGTCACCCTGTTGATATTCCTAGGCCTCTACCTGCTGCTGTTCCGGCTCAACGACCAGTTCGAGGGGACGATCTTCATGGATCCCAGGATCTGGCCGACGATCTACTTCTCGGGGTACGCGTTGATGATCTTCGGCTTCGACTCGATCGCCCGGAGCGCCCCGCCACCGGTCGTCGCCGCCATGGTCGCGCCGCTCTGG
>VBKF01000115.1 GCA_005888095.1 Deltaproteobacteria bacterium
GGCGGGATGCTGCGGGGTCGATGGCGCGCCGTCGCCGCCTACCATCGGCCCGATTTCCACCCGTGGCGGTACCTCGACAACCGGCGCTTCCTGTCGGAGCTCCGCGACACGATCATCGATCCCGCATGGGAGGTCAGAGCGCGCTGAACCGCCGCGCGGCGGGCGACTAGTGGGGCGCAGAGCGCGGACTCGCGCCGGTCCCTCGCGCTTGCGGCACCGCTTAGCGCAAAGACGCCGAGATCGGCGACGGTGGCCACCCGACAGGAAGCCGCTCCGAGTCGGCTTGGGCAGGCCGATGCCAGCGCCTAATGGCAGGAACCTGGGCACGACTCGGGTCTACCGCCTGACGATCACGCTCGAACGAATCCGGCCGGCGATCTGGAGGCGATTCGAGGTACCGAGTACCATCACGCTCGCCAAATTGCACCGCGTCCTCCAGCGCGTGATGGGCTGGCGTGATACGCACCTGCACCACTTCTTCGTGGATGCCCGGGGAGTCGGCGTGCGCGATCCCGAGTCCGGCGATGAGGTGGAGGACGAGAAGAAGCTGACACTGGCGGAGGTGGCGCCGGCAGTGGGCACCCAATTGGCGTATGTGTACGACTTCAGCGATTACTGGCGGCACGAGGTACTGGTGGTGGCGATTGATCCGCCGGGCGAGACGCGGTCCCCGATCTGTCTCGCCGGGGAGCGCGCATGTCCGCCGGAGGACTGCGGCGGCCGGCGCGGCTACGAGGCGTTCCTCACGGCGATTCAAGACCCCAGCCACGCGGAGCACGAGGAGACGCTGGCCTGGGCGGGCGGCGGCTTTGACCCCGAGGCATTCGACGTACAGGCGGTCAACCGGTCACTCAAGGCGATGCGCTGACGGAGGGAGTCAGCCCGCCGCGCAGCTACGACCGAACAAGCTGCAACGAAGCGCGAGGAAGAGAAGCCACAGCGCGAACACGAGGACGGTGCCGACCCCGAGGACAGCGACGTTCCTGACCCACCGCCTTACCATCGCCTCGGAGAACTCGCGCCAGCCAAGGGTGAGTGGCGGCGAGAAAAGCGTGACGAGAGCCGCCCACGCGGCGGCGATCACGACCACCAGCGCGAGGAGCAGGAACAGGCGGCTAGCCATTGTCGTCGCCCCCTGCTTACACCTCGGCGGGCTCTCCGGCGACGCGGAGGCGATCCTCGGTTGCCCTCACACGGCCTACCACCCCGCTCGCGAGCCCGCTCCTACCATGCTACTCGCCGGCCGTGTCGCTCGTCACGTGCGCCGAGTAACATGGTCGGGAGGACGTTCTCGAAGCCGACCGGATCGGTGACGAAGAGGAGTGCGTGCTCCGCGACCACCTCCTGGCCGTCCATCCGAAGACGGTGCAGCCGGAGACACTCGGCGCGCTGCTCCTATACTTCTTGGGCCGACGAGAAGGACCGGGACGAGATCGCGAAGCTCTGTGCGGACCTCGTAGCGGCCAGCTTCATCGAGCCGACGACGCGGCACTGACGGCTCGGACCGCTCCTGCGGTAGGCCGAAAAGGGACGGAAAAGACCCGTGCGGGGATTCTGGTATACGGTCAAGAGCGACGGATAGGTAACGCGATCAGGCGGGCTGTAAGGCGCCCTGAACGCTTCGCTCAATTCCGAGGTGGCCGGGCAGTGCTCCCGTTTCGAAACCGACTCGGCGCACCTGGCCTGGCAGGCAGGCGCACTCCCTCCTATGCCGTCCCCTTCTTCGGCCCCGTCTTCCGTTTGAGCTTCTCTTCAATCGCCTCCGTCACGAAGTGCATGAGCACGATGTCGTGCGTCACGCAGTACAGCCTCAGGCGACGGTGAAGCTCTTTCGGGACGCGGGTCGCCAACTGCGTCTGGGCTTCTTCGGCCTGAGCCTTCGCCATCAGGCCGCCTTCGTCTTCGCGCCGGCTGCGCGTCCCGGACCCCGCCGCCTGCGACGGCGGCGAACGACCTTGGTCTTCGAAGCTGGCGTCGCAGCCGCTCGCTTCTTCTGCGCCATCTTCTCGGCAACCGCCTTCGGCGGACGACCGGGACCACCGGGGCGCCACGACTCACGCGCTCTGCGGCGGCGACGCGGACCGTTCTTGGGCTTCGTCGTCGCCATGCCGCCGAACAACGAGTGGATCGCGGAGCGGACTTCCTGCTGCACCATGTCGCGGATCACCGTCATGAGGCTTCGCTGTCTCGGCATCGACTCCTCCTTGTCGGCGCGAGATACACGAAAGGACGATCACCCGCAAAGTCCGGGGCTCAATGACCGGAATGGTAGAGGAGGACGTACACGAGGACGCCGCTGACCGAGACGTAGAGCCAGATGGGCAGCGTCACACGCGCGAGCCGCCGGTGGCGGTCGAAGCGGCCGCACCACGCACGGTAGATCGTCATCAGCGCCAGCGGCACCACGAGAGCCGCCAGCACGATATGGGGAACGAGCAGCCCGAAGTAGACGGGGCGCAGCCACGCCGCACCGTGGAAGGGGACCGAGCCCACGCGGGCGTGGTGCATCAAGTAGGTGATGAGGAAGAGGGAGGAGGCGGCGAAGGCCGCGATCATGCACGTTCGGTGGGCGGCAACGCGGCGGCGTCGGATGAGCACGTACCCGGTGCTGAGGAGGATCGTCGCCGTGGCGTTGAGCGAGGCGTTGATCTCGGGAAGCCACGACGACCCAGCAGCGTGCCCACCGTGCGGCGCGTAGATGACGAGGGCAACGCCCCCGATGACGATGGTGCTGAGCGCGCCGATGACCCAGGCGGCGAGCCGCTCGGTCGCGGCCGCCGCTTCAGGCGCGCTCGGCGCGAGAGGGGTGGGTTCCGTCATGGGCGGCGCGGGAAATCTTGGCCCGGCGTGCGCACAGTGTCCACGGGCTCGGCCATCGGAGAGGGCACGGCGTGGCGGGCGAGTTGACGACCGGCCCGCCACCGCCCAAGCTGATCGGAAGGTACGGCGACGGTGCAACCCGAAACGGCGAGATGGTTGAACGAGAGCCGGGGCAGCTTCGGTGCTGCCCACAGCCGGTTCAACGACATCTCCTCGATGGATGTCACCGGCGCGGGCGCCCTGTTCATGTCGGCCGAGTACGCGGTGAAGGCGGTCATCGTTGAGCACTACGGTTTCCTCCCCCCGTCCTTTGAGACCCACCGGATCGTCAACCTCTCGCATCGGATCGCCTTATGGCCCCAGCTTCCCTCCGACCTGCGGACGCATCTGGCCGACATGGCGCTCCTCGACCCCAACGTCCGCTACCCCCGCGAGACCGCCTACGAGACGTTGGTCTCGTCGTCATCGAACGCGGAGTGGCAGCAGCGCCTGACGACCGCGCCACGGTTCATCCAGTACATCGAGCGCGACGTGATCGGGAACCCCACCACCCTCGGAAAGCTGACCTTCTGACAGCGTCGCTGCTCTCACCTCGCGGCGCGGTGCGCGGCGCTGATCCTTAAGACCGCCGCCAGCGTCGGTAGGCAGGCGAATCGCAATGGCGCAGAAGGGATCGCAGTTTCGAGCCGAAGCCAATCCCGCGCTCCGCACGGTGTGCGCCCAGTGCGGCAAGAGCATTCCGACCGAAGTGGGCCATCCCCATCCGCTCGACGCGGAAGATCGTGGCGTCTGGCGGGAAACGTGGGGCCTCGTCGGTATGGAGAACGGGAGTCCGAGGGTCTTCCCGACCTGTAACGAGTGTTACCAGGCTGGCTGGCGGCCACCGGGCTTCGTCCACTGATCGAGGCCGCGAGACACTCGGGGATGCCAGTTTCAGAGTCGAGGCGCGACGGTGGCCGCCGCTTCCGCCGACGTGACCACGGGAAAGACCTCGAACTCGATCAAGTCCTCCCAGCGCGCCGTCCACTGCGTCAGGAGCGCTCGGTCCTCGCACTCCATGATCTGGAAGCAGCGCCGGAAGTCCTCCGTGACCCAACTCGCCACGTATCCAAGCCCCTGAGGCACGAGTCTGCCCTCGTCGCGAAGGCGCCGGTACACCGGCAGCGGATCGCCGTTGCGGAAGTGCTCGATGACCATGTACTGCATGCGGCTTCCCCCGATGAATGTTCACGTAAATCGTTGGCCGTAGACCCCCTTACCGACCGGCTTCGCGGGCGAGCCGCTTTCTCGCCCTGGAGACCATCGAACTGCTCATGCCGCCCCACGCGTCGCCGAAGTGCGTGAGGTCGCCCGTGAGGATTGCCCAGTCAGCTTCATGGAGTGATGGACCGAGCCGTTCGATGGCTTGAAAAGCAATGTGAATGTCACCGAAGCAGACGAGCCGCACCGGGGGGTTGTAACTGGCGCGCCGTAGTGCCGCAACGACGGCGGGCGGCGACGCGCACGGCCCGCTCGGCAGCGCTCGGCTTGTGACCCCATGCCGCCCTTGCTAGCGTCGTCTCGCTGGACGTGCAGCGAGGAGGTGAGGGGATGAGGATGACGAGGGCAACGCTGCGCAGCGTCGCGGCGCTGGGAATTTTGGCAGGCGGCGCGCTGGCCGCGGCTCCCTACGACTTTACGGGCCACTGGACCGGCGGTGCACAGGAACGCGGCAAATCCGCCGTGACATTGACGGCGGACTTCACGGCCAGCGGTGCCAAGACCTTCACCGGGACGATCGTTGCGACAGGTGATGACGACAAGCCGGGCCAGTGTCCGGTGACCGGCAGGGCCAAGCGGCGCCTGAACGTGTCCATGCACGGCACGTGCGACGACGGCGGCACCCTCAACCTCCATGGCCGCGTGAACCCGAACAAGCAGACGATCGCGGGAACCTTCGTCGAGAAGCGGAAAGGGCGCCGGCACCGGGGGACGTTCACTCTCGGCGCTGCCGGGACCGCTCTCAAGGGTGCGGTCTTGGCGCCGACGGCCAGCCTTGCGACGCTCCAGCGCAGGAGCTTCGTGGGAACGATGCTCGCGAGGCTCATTCCGGGCGCCTACGCGCAGTCCTCGGGACTGGTCCCGGTGCCCAATGCGAACATCCTGGTCTTCACCATCGACAACAGCGGCCGGCCGACGTCCACCACGCCGATTGCGAAAACCACGTCCGACAGCAACGGCAGTTACTCCCTCACACTGCCGCGGGGCACGAACCTTGGCAGCAATCTGCTGATCCAGGCCAGCAACTCCACCACGCCGGCTCCGGTCGGCGGCGCCGGCCAGCAATGCAGCTGCCCGGCAACGCAGACCACCCTGGACTTGTCGCCGATCTCGGAATATGCGACGCGGGCGCTGATCGCGGCGCTCGCCAGCAATTCCAGCACCCTGGCCAATTACACGCCGGGCGAGATCAACGCGATCATCGCGAAGGTGACCACGCTCGCGCGGGACCCGAGCCTGGTTGGCACGACCATCCAGGACACCATCACCAACATCACGAACGCGATCGATCCGGCGATCCAGGACGATCTCAGGAACGCGGCCACGCCCGGCGAGGCGTCGGTGCCCCAGGGCCTGGGCGGCACTTACAATTTCGTGAGCTTCTCCGCGGATGACACCGGCACCCGCCTGAGCATGGATCAGCAGTCGGGCACGGTGAACGTCGACGTTTCGGCCAAGACCTTCTCGCATACGGGCCCCAAGTCGTCGGTCAACCTCGACGAGGTCTGTTCGGCCGACCAGAACACGCCGTGCAACCGTTCGTTCACGCGGAACGCGTCCAGCGCGACCAAGAGCGGCGATGGCAGCATCGGCCTGCTGGGCGGAAATCAGCTCCTGTTCCAGCCCTCGAACGGGAGTGAAGGGGCGCTCGGGTTCTACAACTCGTCCGGCGACGTCATCGTGCTGGCGGCGGGCGATGGGCTGATCGTCGCCTTCAAGCAGGCGAGCAGCGCGCCCACGCTCGGTGGCAGCTATCACGGCGTCCAGCTCGGCGGCAGCTTGAGCGACAGCTTCGCCGTGGCGCAGGGCAATCCGTTCAACCTCGGAGAAGCGAGCACGGGAGTCAACGACCCGGTGACGATCTCCGGCGGCACCGTCAGCGGGACCAACAGCAGGAACGTCTTGTCCAAAGACATCACCTGCAATGGCGGGGCGAGCTGCTCGTACACCGAGACGGTGAGCGGCAGCAGCGGCGGCGGCAGCTTCAGCGCGCCGGTGTCGGTTGACGGCACGGGCGCCCTGACGGTCTCACCGAGCGGGGAGGTGGCGCACGAGGGAGCGGTGAGCGCGGATGGCAACCTGTTTGCCTTCGTCGATGGCGATCCCGTCGGCCACGGCGACGCCGGCATCGTCATCGGCGTGAAGCAGGGCAGCGGGATGACCAATGCCAGCCTGAACGGATCGTACGGCTTCGTGTCCTACGAGTTCGGCCTCGGGCCCGGCTCGCGCAGTCTGCAGGGCCAGAGCGGCAGCGTGAACCTGGACGGCAGCGGCGGTGTCACCGCGAATCTCGCCGGCACCCAGCTCCGGGTCAGCACGGGCTGCAGCGGCGGCTTCTGCCCGGGCACTGTCGTGGGTCAGAACTCGAAGACGGAGTCGCCGAACACGACCTACAGCGTGACCGCGACGGGCGGGGTCACCATCGCCGGTTCGAACGGCACGATTTCCGGTTTCGCGAGCCCCGACGGAAGTGTCCTCGTGTTCACCGAGACGCACGACGGTTCCGGCCAGAACAACGACATCGACAGCCAACGCGGGTTGTTCGTGATGTTGAAGTAGGCCCCGTCGCGGCCGGAGTCGTCCCCGGCCGCGGGCAATGCAAAAAGCCGCGCGATCGCCTTCGCGCGGCTTTTTTTTCGAAGTGCGGAAATCACGCGCCGGCACACCTTCTACCCGGACGCACGCGGAGCGAGGTCCGCGTCGCCTCGTTCGGTTCTAGCTAGCGCAAGCCTGGCCGCCCATGGTAGGGTCGTCGGCCCGGTGGGTGAGGTCATCGCGTTCGAGGAGCTCGTGCGGATGCGGCGCCGGCGGGTGGCGCTCGCGGTCCACGCGCGCTGTCGGCTGATCCTCGCGGCCTCCGTCGCGGCAGCACGTGACGAGCTCGTGACGGCGCCGGCGCGCGAACGTCTGGTGCGCCTCGCCCGCCTACGCAAGCTCGAGGAACTCCAGGAGTACGCGAGCGCACTCGGATAGGCACACCCGGGCGGCGCCGAGGGGAGAGGAGGGGCGATGGTGACGCAGACCGGGCTGGTGATCGTGATCGCGCTCGTGGTCCTGGCGCTCGGGATCGGCGCGGCGGCGCTCTTCATGGCCGCCGGACGGGGAGGAGGCCTCGGCCTCGTCCAGCAGCAGCTCGACGCGCTCCGCGCCCAGCTCGGGCAGGCGCTCGGCGGCCAGGCCGAGCTCCTCGGCCAGGAGATCGCCCGCCTGACCGCGCAGGTGAACGAGCGGCTACGCGAGAGCGGCGAGCTCGTGCAGCGCTCGCAGACGTCGGTGGGCGAGCGGCTCGATCACACCGCGCGCGTCGTCGGCGACGTGCAGCGGGGGCTCGGCGAGCTGCGCGAGGCGACCGCCCGGGTGTACGACGTGGGACGTGACGTCGTCTCGCTGCACGACATCCTGCGCGCCCCGAAGCTCCGCGGCGGGCTCGGCGAGCTCCTGCTGGGCGACCTCCTGGCGCAGGTGCTGCCCGCCGGTCACTTCACCCTGCAGCACACGTTTCGGAGCGGCGAGCGGGTCGATGCCGTCGTCCGACTCGGCCCCGCCCTCGTACCGGTCGACGCCAAGTTCCCGCTCGAGGATTTCCGCCGCCTGCTCGAGGCGACCGACGACGAGGCCCGCGCGCGGGCGCGGAAGGCGTTCGTCGCGCGCGTCCGCAAGCACATCGACGACGTCGCCGCCAAGTACATCCTGCCCGACGAGGGGACCTACGACTTCGCGCTCATGTACGTCCCGGCCGAGAACGTCTATTACGAGGCCATCGTGCGCGACGACGGGGCCGGGAGCGAGCGAAGCCTCGGCGCCTACGCGCTCGAGCGCAAGGTGATGCCCGTCTCGCCCAACTCCTTCTACGGCTACCTGCAGGCGATCGTGCTCGGGCTCCGCGGGCTCAGGATCGAGGCGCGGGCGCAGGAGGTGATCGGACAGCTCGCCCGGCTGGCCGGCGACCTCGGCCGCCTGCAGGAGGACTTCCGCGTCCTCGGCCGGCACGTGACCAACGCCGCGCAGGCGCATGCCGCGGCCGACCGCCGTCTCGATCGCCTCACCGTCAAGCTCGCCGAGATCGCGGGCGGCGAGGAGGCCGCGCCGCTCGAGGAGCCGCTGCTCCGGGCGCAGTGACGGAGGACCCAGGATGATCACCGTTCCGGCGATCCGCCTCCACCAGTTCGGCGTCGTGCTCTACCAGGCGATGCTCGGTGCGCGCGACGTCGACCGCCTGGTCCGCTTCGAGGTCCTGTCGTACGAGGGCGACGCCGCGCACGGGGCGAGGCCCGGACACGGCAAGCGCAAGGCGAAGCCGTCGCGCGTGAACTGGGAGCTGCTCGAGAGGCGGATCGCCGCCAGCGCCGAGGCCTATCAGCGCCCCGTGATCCGGAAGAAGATCGGCGAGCTGGTCGACTACTACCACCAGTGCTCCGAGGTCGGGAACCTGCCCGCCATCCCGGGGGCGGTGCTGCTCGTATCGGACCGCCGGCTCGAGTTCACGCCGACCAGCTCGCATCGCGTACTTGGCGTACTGCAGATCCCGGGAGACGAAGGGGTGCTGCGCGCGCTCGACGGCCAGCACCGGCTGCTCGCCCTCCACCAGATGATCACGGCGGGAGAGGCCGAGGACGTGCAGGTGCCCGCGGTCGTCTTCGACCGTATCACCCCCGACCAGGTGGTCGAGCTCTTCGTCACGATCAACGCCAAGCACACGAAGCTCAACCCCTCGCACCTGATCAGCCTCGCCGGCCGGCGCCTCTACCCCGACCCCGAGCTGGCGGCGAGCCACGACATCATCCGCGCGCTCAACGAGCACGGGGAGTCGCCGCTCCACGGCGAGATCAAGCTGTTCGGCGTCGGGCGCGGCCGCGTCGCGCAGGCGCCGCTCGCCGAGGAGCTGAAGGGCATCTTCACCGCGCTCGACGCGCTCGGCGGCCGGCAATCCGACCGCTTCCGCGATGCGGCGCAGCGCTTCTTCCTCAACTACTTCAAGCAGATCGCGCGCGTCTTCCCGCGCGCCTGGGCGGGCCGCAAGTACAGCATCAAGACCGGCACGGCGCTCAGAGCCTTCCTGCGCGTCGTGCCCGACGTGCTGAGCGCCGTGCGCAAGAACGGCGGCGACGTGCTCGATGCGCACGCCATCGGACGGGTGGTCGCGCCGTGGGGCGAGCTCGTCGGCGACAGCCGCTTCGAGACCGAGAGCGAGTGGCGCCAGAAGCAGGCGGGCGGCACGCGCGGCACGGTGGAGGTGCTGGCCCGCGAGCTGCGCGCGGCGCTCCGCGGCTAGCGGCGCGTGAGCGCCGCATGCGCGACGAGCACCTGCTCTACGATCTCAGCGATTCGCCCTTCTGCATGAAGGCCCGCATCTGCCTCCACCTGAAGGGCGTGCCGTACCGCACGGTCACGGTGACCGTCGGGCGGCGCCGCGAGCTGCGCCGCCTGAACCCGCTCGGCCAGGTGCCGGTGCTGGTGCACGGGGCCGAGGTGATCGCCGACTCGAGCGCGATCGCCCGCTGGGCCGAGGCCCACTATCCCGACCCCGCCCTCATCCCGACCGATCCGGAGGCGCGCGCCTACTGTCGCCTCGTCGAGGAGTGGGCCGACGAGGCGCTCTACTTCATCGTCGGCGCCTTCAAGTGGCTGAACCCCGCGAACCGGAGCGCGGCGCTGGCGAACACGGTGAGCGAGGTCGCGAGCGGCGCGCTCGGGCCGCTGGTCGGCTGGGCGCTCGTCCGTCGCATCCGCCGGCGGTACGCGGCCCGGGGCTACACGGCGGCGGCGCTCGGGGGACTCGAGACGCGCATGCGGGAGAACCTCGGCGTGCTCGCGGCGCTGCTCGGCGACCGGCCCTATCTCCTCGGCCGCTCGCCGACGCTGGCCGACGTCGCCGCCTTCGCGCAGCTCAGCTGGATGCGGCGCTATGCGGAGGCCCGGCTTCTCGACGGTGCGCCCACCGTCCTCGACTGGCTCGACCGGCTGGCCGCAGTCCCGCCGGTGGCGGCCGCCCTTTCGGCTTGACCGCTTTGGGAGCCCATGTCAGAAGCCCGCCAATGGCCAACTTCGTGAAGGTCGCCGACGCCGGCGAGATCACGCCGGGCACGGGCAGGTGCATCACCGTGAACGGCAAGGAGATCGCGCTGTTCAACGTCGGCGGCGTCTTCCACGCGATCGACAACACGTGTATCCACCGCGGCGGCCCGCTCGGCGAAGGCGAGCTCGACGGCGCCGTCGTCACCTGTCCCTGGCACGGCTGGCAGTACGACGTGACCACCGGCCGCAACATCATGGACGAGAGCGAGGGCGTGGAGCGCTACGACGTCAAGGTGGACGGCGGCGCCGTGCTCGTCGCGGTCTAGCGCCTCACTCCCAGCGCGGGCGCGCGAAGGGCATGTAGCGTTCGCCCGCGGCAGCGCCTGGAGGCACGGCGGCATCGAGCCGCGCGAGGTCGGCCGGGGTGAGCGCGACATGGACCGCGCCGAAGTTCTCCTCCAGACGCGTGCGGCTCTTGGTCCCGGGAATCGGCACGATGTCCTCGCCCTGCGCCAGGAGCCACGCGAGCGCCAGCTGAGCGGGCGAGCAGCCCTTGGCGCGCGCCAGGTCGGCGACAGCGAGTGCGAGCCGCACGTTCGCCTCGAGGGCGCCCTCGGCGAAGCGCGGGTTCGTCAGCCGGAAGTCGCCCGCGGCGAAATCGGCGCGCGAGCGGTAGCGGCCCGTGAGCAGCCCGCGCCCGAGCGGGCTGTAAGCGAGGAACCCGACGCCCAGCGCCCGGCACGCGGGCAGCACCTCCGCCTCGACGTCGCGCGTGAGCAGCGAGTACTCCGTCTGGAGCGTCGCGATCGGGTGCACGCGCGCGGCGCGCCGGAGCGTCTCGGGGCCGATCTCCGAGAGCCCGATGAAGTGCGTCTTGCCGGCGCGGACGAGGTCCGCCATCGCGCCGACGCTCTCCTCGATCGGCACCTTCGGATCGGCCCGATGGAGCTGGTAGAGGTCGACGTGGTCGACGCCGAGGCGGCGGAGGCTGCCGTCGCAGGCGGCGCGGATGTATGCCGGGCTGCCGTCGAGGCCGCGCAGCGAGCGGTCGTTCGGGTCGCGCACGATGCCGCACTTGGTGGCGAGCACCACCTGCTCGCGCCGCCCGCGGACGGCGCGCCCGACGAGCTCCTCGTTGGTGTACGGCCCGTACATGTCCGCCGTGTCGAGGAGCGTCACGCCGAGGTCGAGGGCGCGGTGGAGGGTGGCGATCGCCTCGGCCTCGTCCGTGGGGCCGTAGAACTCGCTCATGCCCATGCAGCCGAGCCCGATGGCGGACACCTCGAGGCCGGCGAGCCGTCGGGTGTGCATGCTCATTCCTCCGCTCAAGGCTTCCTGAACCGCGGCGCCCGCTTCTCGAGGAACGCCTTGCGGCCCTCCTCCGCCTCCTCCGTTCCGTAGTAGAGCTCGAGGGCGGTGAAGCCGAGCTCCGTGGTGCCGGCGAGGTGCTCGGTGTCGGCGTTGAACGACTGCTTCGCCAGCCGGAGCGCCGTCGGGCTCTTCTCGAGGAGCTCGCGGCACCAGCGCTCCGTCTCGGCGCGCAGCGCCGCGGCCGGCACGACCGCGTTGACGAGCCCCATCGCCAGCGCTTCCTGCGCGGTGTACTGCCGGCAGAGGTACCAGATCTCGCGCGCCTTCTTCTCGCCGACGACGCGCGCCAGGTACGCCGTGCCGAAGCCCGGGTCGACGCTGCCGACCCGCGGGCCCACCTGCCCGAAGACCGCCGTGTCGGCCGCGATCGAGAGGTCGCAGAGGACATGCAGCACGTGGCCGCCGCCGATCGCGAAGCCGTTCACCATCGCGACCACGGGCTTCGGGATGGCGCGGATCACGCCGTGGAGGCCGTGCACGTCCATGCCGATGCCGCTCGCCCCCCCGTAGCCCCCGGCGCCCCGCTCGCGCTGGTCGCCGCCGGCCGAGAACGCCTTGTCGCCGGCGCCGGTGAGGACGACGACGCCGACCGCGCGGTCGGCCCACGCGGCGCGGAAGGCGCGGATCAGCTCGTCGACGGTGAGCGCGCGGAAGGCGTTTCGCACCTCGGGCCGGTTGATGGTGATCCAGGCGACGCCGTCGCGCGTCTCGGAGAGGATGTCCTCGTACGCCATTGACATCCCTTCGGTCAGCGGCGGCCCCTTGTCAACCTGGGCCGGAGCGCGCAAGGGTGTCGAGGCAGATGCTCGAGACCGCGCTGCACGCGCACCCGGCGGCCCGCGGCGCCGCGCAGGCGGACGACCGCGGCGTTGTCCTCCCGCGCCACTTCGGCGACGCCGCGCGCGAGTACCGGGCGCTGCGTGAGAGGGCGGCGCTGGTCGACCTCGGCTTCCGCACGGTGGTGCGCGCCGTCGGCGTCGACCGGGTGACGTTCCTGCAGGGCATGCTGACGAACGACGTCGCCGCGCTGCGCCCGGGGGAGGGCTGCCCCGCGCTCCTGCTCACCATCCAGGGCCGCGTCGTTGCCGACGTGCGAGTCGCTGCCACGGACGAGACGATCCTCCTGGACGTCGACGTCCGTTTCCGAGACGCGTTCGTCGAGGCGCTCGAGCGGCTCGTCGTCGCCGACGAGGTCGAGTTCGTCCCACCCGAGGCGCCGCTGGCGCTCGTCGGCCTCGAGGGGCCGCACGCCGAGCGGCTCGTCGGGGAGCAGCTCGCCCCCTACGCGCACCGCCAGATCGAGGTCGCGGACGTCCCGGTCCGCGTGGTGCGGGCGAGCGAGGTCGGCGGGCCCGGCATGGTGCTCCACGTCGCGGCCGAGCGCGCGCCGGCGCTGTGGGACGCGCTCGTCGCGCGCGGCGCCGAGCCATGCGGGATGGAGGCGCTCGAAGGGCGGCGAGTGGAGGTCGGCGTGCCGCGCGTCGGGCTCGACATGGACCCGACCACGCTGGCGCTCGAGGTCCCGGTGGAGAGCGCGCTGAGCGCCACCAAGGGCTGCTACCTCGGCCAGGAGGTGGTCGCACGCGGGACGGCGCGCGGCCACGTGAACCGGGGGCTGGTCGGCCTCGTGATCGACGGTCCCGTACCGCCGGGCGGGGCGCCGCTCGTGCGCGACGGGAAGGAGGTCGGCCGGCTCACGACGGTAGCGTACTCCTTCGGTCTCGACGCACCGGCGGCGCTCGGGTTCGTGCGCCGCGAGCACTGGGAGCCGGGCACGGAGCTGCGGGTGCAGCACGGCCACGCGGTGACGCTCGCCCGGGTCGCCGCGCTGCCGCTCGCGTGAGCTTCCGCGTGCCGCCGCTTTCTGGTACGGGAGCCGCATGGCGATGCAGCTCGGCAAGCGGTACCTCTGCGACACGTGCGGGACGGAGGTCCTCTGCAACAAGCCGGGTCAGGGCAGCCTCACGTGCTGCGGTCACGAGATGAAGCTGAAGGAAGCGAAGCCGCTTCCCTCCTCCGACTGACCGCGGCCGACTGGCTGCTCGAGAACGCGCGGGTCGTGACGCTCGACCCGCACCGACCCGCCGCCACCGCGCTCGCCGTCGCCGGCGGGCGCGTCCTGGCGATCGGCACGCAGGCCGAGGTCGCGCGGCTCGCCGGCCGTCGGACCGAGCGCCTCGACTGCCGGGGGGCGACCGTCCTCCCGGGGCTCGTCGACCCGCATCTCCACCTCTATGCCCTCGCCGCGAGCGCGGCGAACCTCGACTGCGCGGGGCCGGGCATCCGCAGCGTCGCCGATCTGCTGGACGCGGTGCGGGCCCGGGCCCGTCACCTTCGGCACGGTGTCTGGCTACGCGGTGAAGGGCTCGACGAGCGGCGCCTCGGCCGCCTCCCCGCGGCGAGCGAGCTCGAGGCCGCCGCGCCGCACCATCCCGTGCGCCTCCGTCACCGGAGCCGGCACGCCTCGGTGCTGAACCGCCGGGCGCTTTCGCTGCTCGGCTCGGCGGAGGGTGTC
Organism: Deltaproteobacteria bacterium; assembly: GCA_005888095.1. Lineage (GTDB taxonomy): Bacteria > Desulfobacterota > Binatia > DP-6 > DP-6 > DP-3. The sequence goes on from VBKF01000115.1 coordinate 13,982, forward strand.
GATCCTCGAGCGCCGGGCCTCGTCGCGGGCGCCGAAGACGCGCTCTCCCGGCTGGTGGGACCGCTCCCGCCCGCGCTCCTGGAGGAGGGGCTCGTCGCCACCGGGCGTCGGCTCGCGGCGCTCGGCCTCACCGCGATCGCCGACGCCACGCCGCGGACGCACGCGGCGCTCGCGCTGCTCCGGCGGCTGATGGGTGCCGGCAGCTTCCCGCTCCGGGTCTACGCCATGCGGCCCCCCGGCTCGGCGCCCTGGCCGGCGGCCGGCGCCCTCCACCCCGGACCGGTCAAGATCATGGTCGAGGAGGGCCCGCGCGGGCTCCGCCCGGCGCCCGCGGTGCTCGCCCGGCGGATCGCCGCGGCGGCGCGGTCGGGCGCGCAGGTGGCCGTCCACTCGCTCGGCGCCTCGACGCTCGTCGCGGCGCTCGTGGCCTTCGCGGCATTGCCGCCCCGTTTCCGCGTCGGCCGGCGGCACCGCCTGGAGCACGTGGCCGAGTGCCCGCCTCCGCTCGTCGAGACGATCGCGGCCCTGGGCCTCATCGTCGTGACCAATCCCGCCTTCGTCCACTGGCGGGGTGACGCGTACCGGGCGGAGACCGCGGGGTCGGCGCGCCGCTGGCTCTACCGCGCGCGGAGCCTTGCCGCCGCGGGCGTAGCCCTCGCCGGCGCCTCCGACGCGCCCGTCGTGCCGCCGAGCCCGTGGGTGGGCATCGCCGCCGCGCGCACGCGGCGGACCGCAGCCGGCCACGTGCTCGGGCCCGCCGAGCGGCTCGGGGCGGCGGCCGCGCTCGCCCTCTTCACGACCGGCGCCGCCGAGGCGCTCGCCGCGCCCGCGCTCGGCCGCCTCGTCGCGGGCGGACCCGCCGACCTGATCGTCGTCGAACCGGATCCGCGGCGCGCGTCTCCCGACGAGGTCGCGGACGCGCACGTCCGGTTGACGCTCTTTGGCGGCAGGGTCGCGTGGCGGGCGTGAGACCCTTCCCGACGCTCCGGTACGCGAAGCGGGGCGCGGTCGCGATCATCACCCTCGATCGGCCCGAGAAGCTGAACGCCTACAACGTCGCCATGCGCGATGACCTGTACGAGGCCCTCGGCGCGGCGGACGAGGACCCCGACGTCCGCGCGCTCGTACTCGGCGGTCGCGGCCGCGCCTTCTCGACCGGCGGCGACGTGAGCGAGTTCGGGACGGCGCCCTCGCCGCTGGTGGCGCGGGCCGTTCGCTGGCGGCGCGACGTGTGGGGCCGGCTGCTCGGCCTGCGGGCCGCGACGATCGCCGCCGTCCACGGCTTCGCGGTCGGCGGCGGGATGGAGATGGCGCTCCTCTGCGACTTCTGTCTCGCCGCGGACGATGCGCGCTTCGCGTTGCCGGAGACGGGCCTCGGCATGATCCCCGGCGTGGGCGGCACGCAGACGCTGCCGCGGCATGCCGGGGTGGCGCGGGCGCTCGACCTCGTATTGAGCGGACGGTGGCTCGACGCGCGCGGCGCGCGCGACGCGGGGATCGCGCTGCGCGTCGTTCCGCGTCGGCGGCTGGCGGTGTCGGCGCTGGCGCTCGCGCGCCGGCTGGCGCGCCTCGAACCGTCGCTGGTCGCGGCCGCACGCCGCGCCGTGCGCGCCGCGCACGACCTGACCATCGCGGACGGCATCGCGCTCGAGGGCCGCCTTGGCACCGCGCTGGCCATTGAGTTGACCGGTCGTTCCATGTCAGAAGCCCGCCGATGAACACGCTCGGCTTCCTCGCCATCCCGGCCGAGATCGTGCCGGAGCAGGAAGCGGTCGTGAGCGAGGGCCGGCGGTTCACGTACGCCGAGACGCTCGGGCGCGTGCGCCGGCTCGCCTCGGCGCTCGCGCATCTCGGCGTCGGGCGCGGCACGCGCGTCGCGGCCCTGCACACCAATTCCCACCGCTACGTCGAGGCGTACTACGCCGCCGCCATGCTGGGCGCCGTCTTCATCCCGCTCAACTACCGCGCCAAGCGCCCCGAGCTCGAGCACATGCTGCGGGCCGGCGGCGCCGAGGTGGTGCTGGTCGGCGCGCGCTACCTCGAGCACCTGGACGCGCTCCGCGGCGGCCTTCCCGAGCTGCGCACGATCATCGGGCTCGACGGCCCGAGCGGCCGCTTCCCGGGCTACGAGGAGCTCGTCGCCGCGGCCCCGGAGCACCCCGCGGAGGCCGAGGTCGAGGACGACGACGTGACCATCCTCATGTACACGAGCGGCACGACGGCGCTGCCGAAGGGCGTCATGCTCACCTTCGGCGACTTCACCGCCTACGTGACCGCAAACGTCGAGCTGGCCGACGGGACGCCGCGCGGGGCGGCGCTCCTCGCCGTGCCGCTCTACCACATCGCCGGCGCGACCAACATGATGACCACGCTGTGGACGGGCCGCCGCCTCGTCCTGATGCCGCAGTTCGAGCCGCGCTCCTGGCTCGACCTCGTCGAGCGGGAACGCATCACGCACGCGTTCCTCGTGCCCACCATGCTGAAGCAGCTCCTCGATCAGCCCGACCTCGAGCGCCGCGACCTCTCGAGCCTGGAGATCCTCTCCTACGGCGGCGCGGCCATGCCGTTCCCCGTGATTCGGCGTGCGATCGAGCGCTTCCCGAAGAGCGTCGGGTTCGTGAACGCCTTCGGCCAGACGGAGACCACCTCCACCCTCACGCTGCTCGGGCCGGAGGATCACCGGCTCGAGGGCACGCCGGCGGAGGTGGAGCGCCGGACGAGGCGCCTCGGCTCGATCGGCCGCCCGCTGCCCGACGTCGAGGTGCGGGTGGTCGACGAGAACGGCCGCGCGCTCGGGCCCGGCGAGGTGGGCGAGATCTGGGTGCGCACGCCGCGCGTGATGAAGGGCTACGCCGGCGCGGGGGGCCCGCCGCTCCGCGACGACGGATGGCTGCCGACCCGCGACATGGGCTGGATCGACGAGGACGGCTATCTCTACGTCGCCGGGCGCCAGGACGACATGATCATCCGGGGGGGAGAGAACATCGCGCCGGCGGAGGTGGAGGCCGTCCTGCAGTCGCATCCCTCGGTCGAGGAAGCCGCGGTCGTCGGCGTGCCGGACGTCGAATGGGGCCAGCGGGTGGTCGCCTTCGTGGTGCTGCGCCCGGGCGCGTCGCTGTCCCCGGAGGCGCTCACCGACTTCTGCCGCGAGCGCCTGGCGAGCTTCAAGAAGCCCGAGGTCGTCCGCTTCGTCGCCGAGCTGCCGAAGAACCCCATGGGAAAGATCCTCCGCAAGGACCTCCGCGCCGAGCTCGGGGCCGCGTGAGGGGCCTGCGCCGGGCAGGGGACGCCGTCGAGCTGGTCGTGCGCGACGGGGTGGCGTGGATGACCCTCGCGCGTCCCGCCACCGAGAACCGGCTGGACGCCGAGCTGCTCGGCGCGCTCGCGGACGCGTGCGCGGCGGTGGAGGACGACGCGCGCGCGCGGGTGGTGGTCCTCGCTGCCCGCGGGCGCGCCTTCTCGGCCGGTCTGCCGCCCGACTGCGCCTGGCCCGAGCCGGCCTGGCCGGACGGCATCGGCGCCGTGGCGGGGCTCACCAAGCCCGTGCTCGCGGCGATCGGCGGCGACGCCCTCGGCTGGGGTTTTTCGCTCGCGCTCGCCTGCGACCTGCGGATCGCGGCCACGACGGCCGTCTTCGCGCTGCCCGACGTCGCGTCGGGACGCCTGCCCGGGGGGGGGATCACGCAGCGCCTGCCGCGCATCGTCGGGCCGGCACGGGCGCTCGACCTCCTGCTCCTCGGGACGCCGCTCGCGGCCCGGCGCGCCGCGGAATGGGGCATCGCCGCCGCGGCGGTGCCGCCCGCGCGCCTGGCCGCCGCCGTCGCGGAGACCGCCCGGGCGCTCGTCGCCCGGGCGCCGCTGGCGCTCCGGGCGGGCAAGGAGGCGGTCGTCCGGGCCCTTGATCTTCCCCTCGCGGAAGGCATCAGGTTGGAACAGGACCTGTACGTGCTATTGCAGACGACGGCGGACCGCCGCGAGGGCATCGCGGCCTTCCGGGCGCGCCGCCAGCCACGGTTCCGGGGCCGGTAGGAGGACGCCACGCACATGGCGAATCAGATCGGAAAGATCTACGTTTGCACGCAGTGCGGCGCGCAGGTGATCGTGACCAAAGGAGGCGCCGGCACGATCGCCTGCTGCGGGACCGAGATGCAGCAAAAGACGTGAGTTCGCCTCGCCAGGAGGACGCCGCATGAACCCGATCGCCGTGTATCCGGGCTCCTTCGACCCGATCACCAATGGGCACGTCTACATCATCCGGAGAAGCCTTCAGGTGTTCGACAAGGTCATCGTCGCGGTCGCCTTCAATCCCCAGAAGGACTCCGCGTGGTTCACGCCCGAGGAGCGGACCGAGATGATCCGGGACACGTTCCGCAGCGAGGGCACACGTGTGGTCGCGGACGCCTTTTCCACCCTGCTGGTCGATTACGCGGCGTCGAAGGGCGCGGGCGTGATCATCCGCGGCCTGAGAGCCGTCGCGGACTTCGAGTACGAGTTCCAGATGACGATGATGAACCGCCACCTTCGCCCGCAGGTGGAGACGATCTTCATGATGACCGGCGAGTCGCACTTCTATACGAGCTCCCGCCTCGTCAAGGAGGTAGTGAGCCTCGGCGGCAACGTGGCGGGGCTCATTCCGGACGCGGTGCTGCCGCGGCTCGTCGAGCGCGCCGCGCGCTTCCGCACGCGATGAGACGTCAAGAGATCTTCGGCCTCGCGCCGGTTCGCCGGTAGGAGAAGTAGTCGGCCAGGATCTGCGCGTGGTCGAAGGCGAGCGGCGCGGGCAGGTCGTGCTCGCCGAAGAGGCCGACCCCGGCGGCATCGTCGCCCGCCTGCGGCGTGCCGGTGGCGCGTCCCACGAAGACGGTCGAGATGGTCGGACCGCGCGCGTCGCGCGACGGGTCGGAATAGACGCCGAGGAGATCGGTCAGATCCACCGCGAGCGCCGTCTCTTCGCGCGCCTCCCGACGCGCGGCGTCCTCGACGCACTCGCCGGCGTCGACGAAGCCGCCGGGCAGCGCCCACCCGGGCGGCGGGTTCCGCCGCCGGATCAGCACGATGCGGTCGCCGACCTCGATGACGACGTCGACGGTGGGGAGCGGGTGGTGGGTGTCACGCATGGAAGTGTGAAAACAAAAAAGGCGACGGCTTCCGCCCTCGCCTTCTTTGCCATCAAAACGCGAATGCCTTACTTGCGAATGTGCTTCGAGAACATCCGCTCCGCCTTCTCGGCGGCCGCCTCGGCGCGCTGCGCCGCCGCCTCCACGCGGCTCGCCGCCGACTCCGCCCGGCGCGCGGCATCCTCCGCACGGGCCGCCGCCTGCTCAGCTCGGGTGGCCGTCCCGGTCTCCTCCTTCTTCGCGCAGCCGGCAGAAAGCATGGTGAGCACCATCAAGCTCGCTACGCTGGCACCGATCGTCTGTAACCGCATCCGCTCACCTCCTTTGGGCCCCAAGCTGGGGTGGCTGAAAAACGGGCTCCTCTTGGCACAAAAGGCTGGGCCTCGCAAGCTAGCCCCCTCGGCTAGTATTCCTCGTCGTCCTCCTCGCCCGCCGCCGGCGCCGGGCTACCCTTCTTCTTTTCCGGCTTCTCGGCGATGGCGGCCTCCGTGGTGAGGAGCAGGCCCGCTACGCTGGCGGCGTTCTGCAGCGCCGTCCGGACGACCTTGACCGGGTCGATGACGCCCGCCGCGAGCAGGGGCTCGTACGCCTCGGTGAGGGCGTTGAAGCCGAAGTCGTCCTTGCCGGCGCGGACCCTCTCGCCGACCACCGCCGGCTCGTGGCCGGCGTTGGCGGCGATCTGTCGCAGCGGCTCCTCGAGCGCGCGCCGCACGATGGCCGCGCCTTCCGCGCGCTCACCCTCCAGTCGGAGCTCGTCGACCGCCTGCTGCGCGCGCAGCAGCGTGACCCCGCCGCCCGGCACGATGCCCTCCTCGACGGCGGCACGCGTGGCATGCATGGCGTCGTCGACGCGTGCCTTCTTCTCCTTCATCTCCACCTCGGTGGCGGCGCCGACCTTGATCACGGCGACTCCGCCCGACATCTTGGCGAGCCGCTCCTCGAGCTTCTCGCGGTCGTAGTCGGATGTGGTCTCCTCGATCTGCGTCTTCAGCTGCTTGATCCGCGCCTGGATGTCGGCCTTCTTCCCGGCGCCGCCGACGATGGTGGTGTTGTCCTTGTCCATGACCACGCGTGCGGCGCGGCCGAGGTCGGCGAGCGTCAGGTGCTCGAGCTTGGCGCCGAGCTCCTCGGCGATGAGCCGTCCGCCGGTGAGAATCGCCATGTCCTCGAGCATGGCCTTGCGGCGGTCGCCGAAGCCCGGCGCCTTGGCGGCCGCGCCGCGCAGCGTGCCGCGCAGCTTGTTGACCACGAGCGTGGCGAGCGCCTCGCCCTCCACCTCCTCGGCGACCACCACGAGGGGCTTGCCGCTCTGCGCCGCTCGCTCGAGGAGCGGCAAGAGGTCCCGCATGCTCGCGATCCGCTTCTCGTAGAAGAGCAGGAGCGGCGTCTCGAGCTCGACCGTCATCTTGTCTGGGTTGGTCACGAAGTACGGTGAGAGGTAGCCGCGGTCGAAGCGCAGCCCCTCGACCACCTCGAGCGTGGTCTCGAGGCCCTTCCCCTCCTCGACCGTGATGACGCCGTCCTGCCCGACCTTGTCCATCGCCTCGGCGAGGATGGCGCCGATCGCCGCGTCGCCGTTCGAGGACACCGTGCCGACCTGCGCGATGCGCTCGCGACCTTTCACCGGCTTCGCCTGGGCCTTGACGGCCTCGACGACCCGTTCGACCGCGGCGTCGATCCCGCGCTTCAGCTCCATGGCGTCGAAGCCCGACGCCAGGAGCCGGAGCCCTTCGCGGTAGATGGCCCGCGCCAGCACCGTGGCGGTGGTCGTCCCGTCCCCCGCCGCGTCGGCGGTCTTCTGCGCCACCTCCCGAATCATGCGCGCGCCGATGTTCTCGAGCTTGTCCTCGAGATCGATCTCCTTGACGACCGCCGCGCCGTCCTTGGTGACGGTCGGCGCGCCCCACGCCTTCTGGATCATCACGTTGCGGCCCCGGGGGCCGAGCGTCACGCGGGCCGCATCGGCGAGCAGGTTGACGCCGGCGAGGATGCCCGCGCGAGCCCTTTGGTGGAGGTGGACGACCTTCGCTGGCATGGCTGCTCCTCCTTCAGTCCGTGACACCGGTGCGCTGCCGCCCGTCAATCACGCGCGTCCTGGCCGGGGCGGTGCCCCGGCCGAGGTCAGGAGGCTCTTTGGCGAGCTATTTCAGATAGTTGGCCTGCGATGCGCATCGGACAGTTGCAGAAACGCGGGCTTTTCGAAAGGACATTGACGGGAGGGGCCGAGGACTCCTAAAATGTCAGATTGCCGTCATTGGCAGCCGGAGGCATCCACCGCATGGTCGGAACGTTCAAGGTTGGGGAGAAGGTCGTCTATCCCGCCCATGGGGTCGGGGTGATCGAGGGCGTTCAAACCAAGGTGATCTCCGGGAGCGAGCGCAAGTTCTACATGCTCCGCATCATCGACAGCGACATGACCATCATGATCCCCACCGAGAACGTCAACTCGGTCGGGCTGAGGCGTATCATCGGCAAGGACATGGTCGCCAAGGTCTACAAGATCCTGCGCGACAAGAAGGTGGAGATCGATCAGCAGACCTGGAACCGCCGTTATCGGGAATACACGGAGAAGATCAAGACCGGGAGCGTCCTGGAAATCGCCAAGGTGCTGCGCGACCTGTTCGTCCTGAAGGGCGACAAGGAGCTCTCCTTCGGCGAGCGCAAGATGCTCGACACGGCGCGGAACCTCCTCGTGAAGGAGCTCGCCATCGCCAAGTCGCACAGCGAGGAAAAGATCATGGAGGAGCTCCGGGGCATCTTCGCCAACTGATCAATCGGTCCGTCCCGCGTGCCTAGCGGATGCGAAGGGCCGGGGGGGTCACCCCCCGGCCCTTCGTGTTTCCGGGGCCGCCAGCGTCTCGTTCAGGCTGCCGCTGCGGAAGCCCTGCAGGTCGAGGGCGACGTAGGCGAAGCCGAGCCGCTTGAGCTCCTGAACCACCGCCTCCCGCACGCCGGGGGCCAACAGGCGCGGCATGTCGGCCACCGGCACCTCGAGCCGGGCGGTGTGCTCGTGGTGACGGACGCGCAGCTCGCGCAGGCCCTGCGCCCGGAGGAACCGCTCCGCTGCCGCGACCTGCGCCAGTCGCTCGGCCGTGATCCGCGTTCCGTAGGGGAAGCGCGACGAGAGGCACGGGCTCGCCGGCCGGTCCCACGTCGGCAGTCCGAGCGCGTGGCTCGCGGCCCGGATGTCCGGCTTCGAGAAGCCCGCCTCGACCAGGGGGTGGCGGACACCGTGCGCGGCTGCCGCGTGCAGGCCGGGACGGTGGTCGGCGAGGTCATCGAGGTTCGCGCCGTCGAGCACGGCGGCGAGCCCGCGGCGGGCGGCCTCCGCCGCGGCGACCGTGAACAGATTGTCCTTGCAGAAGAAGCACCGGTTGGTCGGGTTCGACGCGTAGCCGTCGATCGCGAGCTCGTCGACGTCGACCAGGAGGTGCGCGGCGCCCAACGCCGCGGCCACGCTCTTCGCCGTCTCGAGGTCCTCCGCCGGCGTGGCCGGCGACACGGTGGTGAGGGCGAGGCAGCGCGACCCGAGCACCTCGTGGACGAGGCGCAGCAGGAACGTCGAGTCGACGCCGCCCGAGAAGGCGACCAGCGCCGACGGCAGCTCGGCGAGCAGCGCGCGCAGGTGAGCGAGCTTTGCTTCGAGCGCCGTCAGATGCCCTCCGCCCGGAACAGCTCCGTGCTGAGATAGCGCTCGCCCGTGTCACAGAAGACCGTCAGCACCACGGCACCGCGCCCGAGCTTGCGCGCGACCCGGATCGCCGCCGCGCAGTTGGCGCCCGAGGAGATACCTACCAGCAGCCCCTCGTAGCGCGCCAGCGCCCGCGCGTGCATCACCGCCTCGGCGTCTGCGACCTGGAGGACCTCGTCGTAGATTCCGGTGTTGAGGATCTCGGGAACGAAGCCCGCCCCGATGCCCTGGATGTTGTGATACCCGGGCTCGCCACCCGACAGGACCGGCGAGGAGGACGGCTCGACGGCATGGATGCGCACCTGCGGGCGCTCCGCACGCAGCACCTCGCCGACGCCCGTGATCGTGCCCCCCGTGCCGACACCGGCCACGAAGGCGTCGATCTGCGAGAGCTGCGCGAGGATCTCGCGCGCGGTCGTCTGCCGGTGCGCCTCGGGGTTGGCGGGGTTGGTGAACTGCTGGGGCATGTACCAGTCGGGGTGCTCCGCGAGCAGCTCCTCGGCGCGGCGGACCGCCCCGTGCATGCCCTTCGTGTCCGGCGTGAGCACCAGCCGCGCGCCATAGGCGGCCAGGAGCGAGCGGCGCTCCTCGCTCATGGTGTCGGGCATCGTGAGCACGAGCCGGTAGCCCTTGACGGCCGCCACCAGGGCCAGGCCGATGCCGGTGTTGCCGCTCGTCGGCTCGATGATCGTTCCGCCGCGCGTGAGGACGCCGTCGCGCTCGGCGGCCTCCACCATCGCCCGGCAGATGCGGTCCTTCACGCTGCCGCCCGGGTTCAGGTTCTCGAGCTTCGCCCACACCTCCGCGCCCACGCCCTCGAGCTGAGGCATGCGGTTCAACCGCACCACGGGAGTGGAGCCGATCAGGTCGAGCGCCGTCCGCGCGGTCTGGCAGGGAAGCGGCATGGGGCGTTGCGTCGGCCGGGAGGCGAGCACCATATATATGCGGTGTGCCGGGAGTCAATTGAACGCGTCGCACTGATCTTTCCGGGCGCGCTCGGGGATATCCTGCTCGCGCTTCCGGCACTCCGCGCGCTGCGCGCGCGCCACGCAAACGCCCGCCTCACGGTGGTCGTGAGCGCGCCGCTGGTCACGCTCGCGCGCCTCGCCGGCATCGCCGACGAGGTCGCGAACCTCGACGCGGCCTCCTCCGCCTGGGTCTTCGGCGGCAGCCTGCCGCCGCCATGGCTCGCGGGCCGTCCGACGCTCTACAGCTGGCTCGGGAGCGGCGACCCGGCCGTGCGCGCGCGGGTGGCGCAGCGGGCGCGGGCGGCGCACTTCTTTGCGATCGAGCGCGGCGCGGGACCCGAGCACGCCGCGGCGGCGTACGCGCGGGCGGTCGGCGCTCGCGCGAGCCTCGCGGCGCTGGGCGACGCTGGACGCCTCGAGCCGCCGCCGTCGCCGGCGGGAGACCGGCTCCATGCCGCGCTCCGCGCGCCCGTGCTCGCGATCCACCCGGGCGCGGGGGCGCCGCGGAAGCGGTGGGCGGTCGGCGGTTTCGTCGCGGTCGCCGACTGGTGGCGGCGGCACGGCGGCGCGGTCCTCGAAGTGGCCGGGCCGGCAGAAGCCGCGTCCGGATCGCTGGTCGGTACGCCGCTGGCGCGCGACCTCGCGCTCCCCGACCTCGCCGCCGTCCTGGCGCGCGCCACGCTCTACGTCGGCAACGACAGCGGCGTCAGCCACCTCGCGGGCGCGGTCGGTGCCGCCGGCGCGGTGCTCTTCGGCCCGACGCAGGCGCGACGCTGGCGGCCGCTGGCGGGCCGTCTCACGCCCCTCGAGGCGGTCGGCGGCGGAGAACCGGCGAGCATCCCGCTCTCGGCGCTGCCGTCGGCGCGTGTCATCGCCGCGTGCGAGCGCATTCTCGGGAGTCGCCGGGAGCGCGCGGTCGCTTTCTCCAGTTGACAAGGGGGGACCCCGATATTAGCCTCGCCAACGGGCGTATCCCCGCGGACCCCAAATAAGATCCACCGGTTTCCCGTCCAACAAGTCGGGGGCCACGACGATGTCGAACGCCATCAAGACGACGGTGCTGCTCGGTGTCCTGACGGGCCTGCTCCTCTGGATCGGCCAGTGGCTGGGCGGCCCGCAGGGTCTCGTCGTGGCGCTCGTCTTCGCGGCGGCGATGAACTTCGGCAGCTACTGGTTCGCGGACCGCATCGTGCTCGCCATGTACGGGGCGCGCGAGCTGTCGGAGCAGGACGCGCCGGAGCTGTTCCGCATCGTCCGCGAGCTGGCCGCCGGCATTCCCATGCCGATGCCGCGCGTCTACCTCGTTCCGAGCGAGTCGCCGAACGCATTCGCGACCGGGCGGAGCCCCGAGCACGCCGCGGTGGCGGTGACGGAGGGGATCCTCCGCCTCCTCACCCGCGACGAGCTGCGCGGCGTGCTCGCGCACGAGCTCTCGCACGTGCGAAACCGCGACACGCTGATCAGCGCGGTCGCCGCCACGTTGGCGGGCGTCATCATGATGGTCGCGCGCATGGCCTACTGGGCCGCGCTCTTCGGCGGTGTGCGGCGCGACGAGCGCGAGGAGGGCGGCGGTGTGCTCGGCTTCCTCGCGATGATCATCGTCGCCCCGATCGCCGCCTCGCTGATCCAGCTGGCGATCTCTCGCGCGCGCGAATACGAGGCCGACGCCTCCGGGGCGCGCATCCTGCACAGGCCCGAGGAGCTGGCGTCCGCGCTCGAGAAGATCGCCACCGTCTCCGGCCGCATCCCGCTGCCGGCCGGTCCGGCCACGGCCCATCTCTGGATCGTGAGCCCGCTGCGCGGCGATCGACTCGCCAACCTGTTCAGCACCCATCCGCCGATCGAGGAGCGCATCCGGCGGCTGCGCGCGATGGCCCGTTGAGCGCACGCGGCGGGACATTGAGGACGCGGATCGACGCGAGCCCGCCCCCGGCGGGCTCGCGCGTTCTGCGGGAATGACCATGGAGAACGACAAGGAGGAGCGGCGCGGGTTCCGGGTGACGGACCGCCGGCGCTTTGCGGAGACCGGCGAGGCGCGCGGTGACGAGCCGGCCGAAGCGGCCGCCGAGGCGCCACCCGCCGGACAGCGGTCCGGCCCGTCCGAGGCGCCGCCGGGCCAGAGGGAGCAGGCGATCTCCGAGCCGGTCAACTTCTCGACCTTCGTGCTCGGCCTCAGCACGCAGGCGTTGCTCCATCTCGGCGAGATCCCGAACCCGATGACCAACGCGGTCGAGCGGGACCTCGAGGCCGCCAAGCACGTCATCGACATCCTCGGCATCCTCCAGGAGAAGACACGCAACAACCTCGACTCGGGCGAGCACACGTTGCTCGAGTCCGTGCTCTACGACCTCCGCATGCGATACGTCGACCTGGTGCAGCAGAGCTGAAGGAGCGGGAATGAGGGCGAGCGGAGCGATCGAATGAGCGGGGGGTCGAGCCGGCGGGCGCTGTTCGCGGTGGCGCTGATCGGCTTCGTGGTCGGCCTCGCCGTGAGCGTCCGGTTCGACCTGTTTCCGGCGAGCCAGGCGATCAACCTCTTCGGCGGCGGCGAGAAGGGGGGCGAGGAGTCTGGCTCGACCGGCGCACCGCCCACCGTGACCCTGCCCGACTTCACGGCCCTGGCCGAGCACCTCTCGCCGTCGGTCGTCAACATCTCGAGCACGCAGGAGGTGAAGGGCGGGCCGAGCCTCGGCATCCCGGGCGGACCAGGGGGCGAGGGCGACCCGTTCCACGAGTTCTTCGAGCCCTTCGAGAAGTTCTTCGGCCCGCCGCGCCGTCCCTACAAGGCGAAGAGCCTCGGCTCCGGCTTCGTCATCGATACGAAGGGCTACATCCTCACCAACAACCACGTCGTCGAGAACGCCGACGAGATCGTCGTCAAGCTCTCGAGCGGCAAGGAGTTCAAGGCCAAGGTCGTCGGACGCGACCCGAAGACCGACATCGCGCTGATCGAGATCCACGGCGCCTCCGACCTCACCCCGGTGGTGCTCGGCGACTCCGACGGCCTCAAGGTGGGGCAATGGGTGGTCGCCATCGGCAACCCCTTCGGTCTCGAGAACACCGTGACGGTGGGGATCGTCAGCGCGCTCGGCCGGCACATCAACCAGGGGCCGTACGACAACTTCATCCAGACCGACGCCGCCATCAACCCGGGGAACTCGGGCGGGCCCCTCCTCAACACCCGGGGCGAGGTGGTGGGCATCAACACGGCCATCTTCAGCCGCGGCGGCGGCAACATCGGCATCGGCTTCGCCATCCCGATCAGCCTCGCCAAGGAGATCGTGCCGCAGCTCAAGGAGAAGGGGCACGTGACGCGCGGGTGGCTCGGCGTCATGATCCAGAAGGTCACGCCCGACATCGCCGATTCCCTCGGGCTGCCGAGCGCCAAGGGCGCGCTCGTCGCCGACGTGGTGAAGGAGGGGCCGGCCGAGGCCGCCGGCATCAAGCAGGGCGACGTCATCGTCGAGTACGACGGCAAGCCGGTGAACGACTCGGCCGAGCTGCCGCTCCTGGTCGCGCGCACGGCCGTCGGCAAGACCGTCAAGTTGAAGGTCATCCGCGACAAGGCCGAGCAGACCTTCAGCATCAAGATCGCCGAGCTGAAGGAGGAGGAGACGGCGCAGGCGGGCCCCGGCACCGCGGAGGACATGGGCCTCACGGTGCAGACCCTCACGCCCGAGGTGGCCGAGAACCTCGGCCTCGACCGCAGCCTCAAGGGCGTCGTGGTGACACAGGTCGATGCGGGCGGCCCGGCCGCCGACGCCGGGCTCCGCCGCGGCGACGTCATCCTCGAGGTGAACCGGACGCCGGTGAAGGACGTCGACGCCTACCGCAAGGCGCTCAAGTCGTCCGGCAAGGGAAAGAGCGTCCTCTTCCTCGTCCGCCGCGGCGACAACACGATCTTCCTCGCCGTCAAGCCGTCGAGCGGCTAGCGGGCGACCCGAGGCACCCGTGGTCGTCCTCGGGATCGAGAGCTCGTGCGACGACTCGGCGGCGGCGGTGCTCGACGCGGGGGTGCTTCGCTCCTCGGTCGTCTCGTCGCAAGATGCCGTGCACGGCCCCTACGGGGGCGTGGTCCCGGAGCTCGCCTCGCGCCACCATGTCCGCAACATGCTGCCGGTGATCGACGCCGCGCTCGCCCGGGCGGAGCGCGGGCTCGACGCCGTCGACGGCATCGCGGTGACGTGCGGACCCGGACTGATCGGCTCTCTCCTGGTCGGGCTCTCGGTGGCGAAGGGGATCGCACACGCGCGCGGCCTGCCGATCGTCGGCGTGAACCACCTGGAAGGCCATCTTCTCGCCGCCAACCTCGACCGGCCGCCCGACGACCCGATCGCGTTCCCGTTCCTCGGCCTCATCGTCTCGGGTGGGCACACCGGCCTCTACCTGGCGCGCGGCGCGGGCGACTACCGCTGCCTCGGCCGCACGCGGGACGACGCCGTCGGCGAGGCGTTCGACAAGGTCGCCAAGCTGCTGGGGCTCGGCTACCCGGGCGGTCCCGCGATCCAGCGGCTCGCCGAGCAGGGCGACCCGAAGGCGATCCGCCTCCCGCGGGCCCGCATCAAGCGCGCCCGCTTCGACTTCAGCTTCAGCGGCTTCAAGACGGCGGTCTGGCAGCGCGTGCACGACGAGCCGCCCCCGCCCGCGGCGCTTCCTCACCTCGCCGCGAGCGTCCAGGAGGCGCTCGTCGACATGCTCGTCGGCACGACCGTCGAGGCGATCGCCGAGACCGGGGTCCCGCGCGTGGTCGTGTGCGGGGGCGTGTCGGCGAACCGCCGCCTGCGGACGCGCATGGCCGAGGCCGGGGCCGAGCTCGGCGTCGACGTCGTCTTTCCCCGCTTCCAGCTCTGCACCGACAACGCCGCCATGATCGCGATGGCCGGCTGGCGGCGGCTCGAGGCCGGCGAGGACGACGGCCTCGCCATCGGCGCCGAGGCCGATCTGCCCTTCGGCGCTCCCGTCGGCGCTCCCGCCGGCGCTCCCGATTGATGGGCGCGCGGCGGGAGGCGCGCGAGGCGCTCGCCGCCGCCGGGCTCCGGCCGAGGAAGCGCTGGGGCCAGCACTTCCTGTGCGACCCCGCGGTGGCCCACCGCATCGTCGAGACCGCGGAGGTCGGGCCGCGCGCGGTGGCCCTCGAGATCGGCCCCGGGCTCGGGGCGCTCACGGAGGAGCTCGCCGGGCGCGCGGGACGCCTCTACCTCGTCGAGATCGACCCGGCCCTCGCCGCGCGGCTCGCGGCGCGCTATGCCGGGAACCCGCGCGTGCGGGTGATCGAAGGCGACGTGCTGGCGCTGCCCCTCGAGACGCTGGTCACCGGGACGCGGGTCACGGTGATCGGCAACCTGCCCTACAACATCGCCATCCCGATCCTCTTCCGGCTGCGCGAGCAGAGGGTGCGGATGCCGCGTGCCGTGGTCATGGTCCAACGCGAGGTCGCCGAGCGGCTCACCGCCCGCCCGGGCACGGCCGACTACGGGGTGACGACGGTCCTCCTGCAGGCCGTCGCCGACGTCCGGCTGGCGTTCCGCGTGTCTCGCCGGAGCTTCCTTCCCCCGCCGCGCGTCGAGTCGGCGGTGATCGACGTCCGCTGGAGCGTCGCGCCGCGTGTCGACCTCGGCGACGAGGAGGCGTTCCGCGAGGTGGTCCGCGCCTCCTTCGGGCAGCGCCGGAAGATGCTGCGCAACGCGCTCGCCGCCCTCGCCCAGCGGCGCGGTGTCGACCTCGAGCTCGCGTGCGCGCGCGCGGGCGTGGCGTCCAGCGCGCGGGCCGAGACGCTCGACCTCGACGCGTTCGCACGGCTCGCGCGGGCGCTCATCCCGTAGCCGTGCCCGAGCTGCCCGAGATCGAAACGGTGCTCCGGACCCTCGCGCCCGCCGTCGTCGGCCGCCGCGTGGTCGCCGTGCGGGTCAGGGAGCGGCGCCTCCGTGGCGGCGTAGCGCCGACCTTCGCGGCGAGGCTCACGGGCCGCCGCATCGAGGGGGTCGCACGCCGCGGCAAGTACCTGCTGGCGCCGCTCGACGACGGGCGCCTGTGGCTCGTGCACCTCGGCATGACCGGCCAGCTGACGCTCGCCCCGCACGGCCGGCCCGACCGCCGCCACGATCACGTCGTGGTCGAGCTCGACGACGGCCGCCTCCTCACCTACCACGACCCGCGCCGCTTCGGCCGGATGGCCGTGATCGAGGCGTCGGGGCTCGTGGCCGAGACCGGCGCGGGCATCGATCCACTCGAGGGCGCGTTCACGCCCGACGCGCTCTTCGCCCTGACCCGCGGGCGTCGCACCCCGATCAAGGCCCTGCTCATGGACCAGCGCCGGGTCGCGGGCCTCGGCAACATCTATGCGAACGAGATCCTCTTCCGGGCCGGCGTCCGCCCCGGCCGCCGGGCCGCGCGCCTCGCGCGCGACGACTGCCGGCGGATCGTGGTCGCGGCGCGCACGGTCCTCGCCGACGCGATCCGCCGCGGCGGCTCGTCGATCTCCGACTACCGCGACGGCCTCGGCCGTGAGGGGTGGTTCCAGCTCGACCACTGCGTCTACGACCGGGCGGGCCGGCCCTGTCCGCGCTGCCGCACGCCCATCCGGGCGCGCGTCGTCGTCGGGCGCTCGACCTTCTACTGCCCGCGCTGCCAGCGGTGACGGGTGGATGAACCTCACGCCGTCGCGAAGCGCGCCGGCGCGAGCCGCCGCGCGTCGAACCGCTCCGTCCTCCCGTCGACGAGCAGGTCCGCCGCGATCTGCCCGATGAGGGGGCTCGTCTCGATGCCGCAACCGCCCTGGCCCGCGAGCCAGAAGAAGCCGCGCACGCGCGGGTCCTCGCCGACGACGGGCACGCGGTCGGGCGCGAACGTCCGGAGTCCCGCCCACCTCCGGCGAAGCGCGTGCGGCACGAGCGCCGGGGCGAGCCGGGCGAGCCGCTCGAACGCGCGCGCCACCGCCACGTCGTCGGCCTGCGGGTCACACGCCTGCATCGGCTCCTCGTCCATCGGGCTCAGCTTGAGTCCACCCGACTCGGGCGCGAAGTAGAGCTGGTCGGCGTCGCTCGCCACCATCGGCCAGGCGCGCGCGTCGAGCCGCACGTCGAAGACGACGATCGTGCGGCGGTGCGGGACGAGCGGGATGGGCGCGGCGCCGGCGAGCGCGGCTACCGCGCCCGCCCACGCCCCGGCGGCGTTCACCACCCAGCGCGCGGCGATCTCGCCGTCGGCCGTCACGACCGCCGTCGCGCGTCCGTGCTCGACGCGCACCCCGCGCACCTCCACGCCGAGGCGCTGCTCGACCCCGCGCCGCCGCGCCTGGCGCAGGTACCCCCAGAGGAGCGCGTGGACGTCGATGTGGCCGTCCTCGGGGAGGAGCACGGCGCCGTCGAAGCGCTCGGCGAGGAGCACCGGGACGCGCGCCGCTGCGTCGGCCGGCGAGAGCAGCGCGAGCCGCGTGCCCGCCTGCTCGATCAGCGGTGCCAGCTGACGGAGCGCGCTCCAGAAGGGCTCGCGCAAGAGGATCATGATGCCCGAGGGCTCGAGGAGCGGCGTCTCGGCGAAGCCCGGGGGCGGGCGGCGCAGGAAGCCGGCGCTCCCGACCTTCAGCTCCTGGAGCGTCGAGATCGGATCGAGCTCGGCCAGGACGGCCGCGCTGCGCCCGGTGGCGTGAGAGCCGGGCTGGCTCTCGCGCTCGAGGAGGAGGACGTCGGTCACGCCGCGCTCGGCGAGGAAGTAGGCGAGCGAGGCGCCGGCGATCCCGCCGCCGACCACGACGACGTCGAAGGCGCGAGTCACGGTGGGATCACCCCTCGGGCCGACGCCTCGGCGCGCACGTCGAGCACGTCGCGCAGCCCGTCGCCGAGCAGCTGGAGCGCCAGCACGGCAACCGCGAGCGCGAGGCCGGGGAACAGCACGAGGTGGGGCGCCACGAGCAGGAAGGGCCGCCCCTCGTCGATCATCGCGCCCCACGACGGCAGCGGCGGCGGGGCGCCGACGCCGAGGAAGGAGAGGCTCCCCTCGGCGACGATGGCGCCCGCCATGCCGAACGTCGCCTGCACGAGGAGCATCGGCGCGGCGAGCGGGAGGAGGTGGCGGCAGACGATCCGGACAGGGGTGGCCCCCAGCGCGAGGGCGGCCTCGACGAACTCGCGGCGGCGGAGCGTCATGACGGCGGCGCGCGCGAGCCGCGCGTAGCCCGTCCACCCGAGGACGCTGAGGGCGAGGACGACGTTCGGCAGGCTCGGGCCGCGCAGCGCGGCGAGGGCAATCGCCAGGAGCAGGCCGGGGAAGGCGAGCAGGACGTCGATCACGCGCGCCAGCCCCTCGTCGACCCAGCCGCCGGCGTACCCCGCGACACAGCCGAGGAGGGTGCCGGCGGCGAGCGAGAGCACCACCGTGGCCGCGCCGACGCCGAGGGAGATGCGCGCGCCGTAGAGCACGCGCGCCAGCACGTCGCGGCCGAGCGTGTCCTGACCGAAGAGGTGCGCGTCGCTCGGGGGTCCCAGCCGTCCGGTCAGGTCCGCGGCGTACGGGCCGGCGGGCGCGAGCCAGGGCGCGACCGCGCCCGCCAGCGCGAGCAGCACGAGGGTCGTGACCCCGGCCAGGGCCGCGCGCGCGCCTGCACGCCTCATCGCCGGTCCTCGAGGAGCCGCGGGTCGAACGCCCTCGCGAGCAGGTCGGCCGCCGTGTTGACCGCGACGTAGCTCACGCCGATCGCGAGCACGCAGCCCTGCACCAGCGGGTAGTCGCGTGCCTGGATGGCCTGCACGACGAGGCGGCCGAGCCCTGGCCAGGCGAAGACCGTCTCCGTGATGATCGCGCCCGCCAGGAGTGCGCCCGCTTGCAGCCCGAGCACGGTGACGACGGGCACGAGCGCGTTGCGCAAGGCGTGGACGCCGACTGCCCGCCACCCGGGCGCGCCCTTGGCGCGCGCCGTGCGCACGTAGTCCTCGCCGAGCGCGGCGAGGAGGCTCGCCCGCGTCAGACGGACCAGGATGCCGGCCATGCCGAGCCCGAGGGTGACCGCGGGCAGGACGAGGTGCGCGAGCCCGCCGCGCCCCGCGACCGGAAGCCACCCGAGCCGGATCGAGAAGGCGAGCATCAGGAGCGGACCCAGCCAGAAGCTCGGCAGGCAGGCGCCGGAGAGGCTTGCCAGGCGGGCGGCGCGGTCGAGCGCCGTTCCACGCCGGACCGCGGCCAGCACGCCGAGCGGCAGGGCGAAGACGAGGGCCAGCGCGAAGGCCGCGGCCGCCAGCTCGAGGGTCGCCGGGTAGCGCGCCGCGATCACGCGGGCGACGGGTGCCCGGAAGGCGATCGAGTGGCCGAGGTCGCCGCGCGCGGCGTGCGCGAGGAAGCGGACGTACTGCGCCGCGAGCGGGCGGTCGAGACCGAGTTCGCGTCGGAGCGCCGCGACGTCGGCGGGCGCGGCCCACTCGCCGAGCATGATCTCCACCGGGTCGCCGGGCAGGAGGTGGAGGAAGGCGAACACGAGGGTCACGACCCCGAGCACGGTGGGCAGGAGGAGCACCAGGCGCCGGACGGCGAGCGCAGGCATCAGTCGAGCCACGCCGAGGCGAGGCCCCGGAGGTCGCCGCTCGGCGAGGGCTCGAACCCGTGCAGCCGGCGCGGCTGCACCACCACCCGGTCCTCCCACCAGAGCGGCACGACGGGCAGATCGTGGGCCAGGCGGCGCTGCACGCGGGCGTAGATGGCCCGCCGGCGCGCCGGCTCGAAGGTCTGGCGGCCGGCCTTCGTCAGTCGATCCGTCACGCGGCTCACGTAGGCGCCGCGGTTGTAGCCCGCCGGCGGCATCATGGTCGAGTGGAAGGCCAGGTAGTACAGATCGGGATCGGTGACCCCGACCCAGGCGAGTGAGGCGAGCTCGAAGTTGCCGCTGCGGACGTCCGCATAGAGTGTGCCCCACTCGTAGACCCGGACGTCGACCGCGATGCCGACCGCCCCGAGCTCGGCCTGGACGGCCTCGGCCAGCCGCCGCCGCACGGGCTGGGCGGAGGTCTTGTACACCAGCCGGAAGCGGGGCGTGTCCGGGCGGAGCGCGCGATAGCCGGCCAGGTCCAGGAGCCGGCGTGCCCGCCGCGGATCGTGGCGCGGCTGGCGAGTGGAGGCGTACGCCCAGTGCTCCGGGGCGAGGAGCCCCGTCGCCGGGCGGGCCGCGCCCCCGAGCACGAAACGCACCAGTCCCTCGCGGTCGAGCGCGAGGGTGAGCGCCTCGCGCACCCGCCGGTCGGCGAGCCGCGGGTCACGCAGGTTCAGCGCCAGGTAGACGAAGCTCGTCCCCGGGATCCGCCGTACGAGCAGGGAGGGGACCGTGGCGAGCCAGGCCACCGTCTCCGGCTCGGGGGCATCCTCGACCAGGTGCACCCCGCCGCGCCGGAGCTCGAGGACGCGGACCAGCTCGTCCGGCACGATCCGAACCACCACCGCCCGGAGCCTCGGAGCGCCGTCGGGATAGCCGGGGTTCGGCGCGAGCACGAGCCGGTCGCCCCGCTCGGCCGAGACGAGCTGGAAGGGTCCCGCCCCGGTCGTCACGTCGCCCGCCTCCCGCGCCCGCGCCGCGGGCAGGATGCCGAGCCCGGTCGCGTCGAGCAATGGCGCGAAGGGTTCCGTGAGGCGCATCACGACGGTGGTCGGGTCCGGCGCCTCGATCGCGGACAGCGTGGCGAGTGCTGCACGCTTTGGCGACGCGAGTGCGGGGTCTCGCACCGCGTCGTACGTCGCCTTGACGTCGGCGGCCGTGACCGCCGTGCCATCCGGAAAGCGGAAATCCGGCCGCAACCGGAAGACGAAGCTCCGCGAATCGGCCATCTCCCAGGTGCGTGCGAGCTCGGGAATCCGCCGGCCGGCGGCGTCGGCCCGCGTCAGGCCCGCATAGAGGAGGTCGGCGAGCCGCGCGCCGTTGGCATCGGTCTGGAAGCGGGGATCGAGGCTGTCGGGATCGCTGTCGAAGGCGACCACCAGGGTCCCGGGCGGGGGCAGCGCCTCGCCGCAGCCGTCGGCGAGGCTGCCGAGCACCGCCAGAGCGAGGCAAAAAGCCCGTCCAGGTTTGACTCTGCGCGAAGCGCTTTGGTAGCATGCGCCCAGCTGGCTGTCGCGTGCACGGCAGCAGCGGAGGGGCCGGTGGAGGCCAATGCGCGTCGGGACTGGTTTTCTAGTTGTTTTGTTATTCAGCACGTTGCCGGCCGGCGCCGTCCGCGCGGACCAGACGCCGGCCCACGCTGACCCCTTTCCGCGTCCGGCGGGACTCGAGCCGCAGGTTCGCTTCTGGCGCGCCATCTTCGCCGAGACCTCGATTCACCAGGTCGTTCTGCACGACGCGCTCCATCTCGACAAGGTCTACAAGGTCCTCGACTTCCGCCCCGAGCTCGAAGACGGCGTGAGCCTGGCCGAGGTCGACCGGCTGCAGCGCATCGAGACCGACCTCGAGCTCGAGCGCATCCGCGCCACGCTACTCCGGCTGCACGCGCTCGGCCCGAACGCCGAAGGCCTCACGGCGGAGGAGCGCGCGATCCACGACCTGTTCGCCGACGACCCGGCGCCCGACCGCTTCCTCGCGGCGGCCGACGAGAAACGGCTGCGCGGCCAGCGCGGGCTGCGCGAGCGCTTCGGCGATGGCCTCCGCGTCTCGCGGCGCTACCTGCCCGAGATGGAGCGCATCTTCCGCGAGGAGGGGCTGCCGGTCGAGCTGACCCGGCTGCCGCTGGTCGAGTCGTGCTTCAACCTGCACGCCTACTCGAAGGTGGGCGCGGCCGGCATCTGGCAGTTCATGCCCGCCACCGGCCGGCGCTTCCTGCGCGTCGACAACCTGGTCGACGAGCGTCGCGACCCGATCTTCTCGACTCGCGCTGCGGCCCGCTTCCTCGCCGAGATGCACGGGTCGCTCGGCGCGTGGCCGCTGGCGATCACGGCCTACAACCACGGCCCCGAGGGCCTGGCCCGGGCCGTCGACCAGCTCGGGACCACCGACATCGCCACCATCGTCCGTAACTACCATGGCAACGCCTTCGGCTTCGCGTCGCGGAACTTCTATGCCGAGTTCCTGGCGGCGCTCGACGTCGAGCGGAACTACCGGGAGTACTTCGGCAACCTGCCCGTCGAGCCGGCGCCACGGACGCACGAGCGCCGGCTGGACCGCGCGATCGGCATCCAGCAGGCGGCCCACATGGCGCATGCGGACCGCGAGCAGCTGGCGAGCCTCAACCCCTCCCTGTCTTCCCTCGTCGTCGCGGGCCGGCGCCCGATTCCGCGTGGCGTGCGGCTCAGGCTGCCGGAGTCCGGGGCGGCGGGCTTCGAGACGCGCCTCGCCGAGGCGCCGGCCGAGGAGCGGATCGAGCGGAAGGTGACTCCAGCCGTTGCCCACCGCACGGTCCGGAGCGCACGCGTTCGCCCTGCCGTGCTCACCTACCGGGTCCAGCGGGGGCAAACGCTCTCGCACATCGCCAAGCGCTACCGGGTGAGCGTGGCGAGCCTGCGCGTCACCAACGGGCTCGACAAGGCGGGCCGGCTGCGCCCCGGGCAGACCCTCCGGATTCCTCGCAGCGTCCGTCACAGCGCGGCCTGAGACCGCTCGTTTCGACCGCTTTTCGCTTCTGGTACGATCCAGGAGCGGATGCGGACCCAGCCGGTCTTCCTGCGCCTCGAGGGCAGGCGGTGCGTGGTGGTCGGCGCCGACGGCCCGGCCGCGGCGAAGGCCGCGGCGTGCCTGCGTGCCGGCGCCGAGGTGACGCTGGTCGCCCCCGCGCTGCCGGCGGCGCTGGCGACGGAAGACCGCGTCCGTCACGTCGCGCGGGACTATCGGTCCGGCGACCTCGCGGGTGCGTTCCTGGCCTACGCCTCGACCCGTGACCCCGGGGTGATCGGGCAGCTCCGCGACGAGGCCGAGCGGGAGCGGGTGCTCCTCAACGTCATCGACGTCCCGGATGCATCGACCTTCCTCTCGCCGGCGGTGCTGGCGCGCGGCGAGCTCACGATCGCGATCGGCACGGGCGGCGCGAGCCCCGGGCTGTCGGCCCGGCTCCGACGGGACCTCGAAGGCCACGTGGGGCCGGAGTACGGCCCCTTCGTCGCGATCCTCGGGGCGATCCGGCGGGCGCTCGCGCGCGAGCCGGGGCGGGCCGAGGTGCTCTCGGCCCTGCTCGACTCCTCCCTCCTGGAGCTCGTGCGGCGCGGCGCCCGCGAGGAGATCGACCGGTTGCTCGCGCGCGTCGCCGGGGACCGCCTGACGCTCGAGCGGCTCGGCGTCGCGCTCGGCGCCGAGAGGTAGACGATGGAGCTCGGGCTGCTTCGGCTCGCCACCCTTCTCTACCTCGCCGCCACGCTCGTGGCCCTCGTCGGGATCGCGGTGCGGCAGGAGCTGCCGCGCCGGCTCCTGCCCCGGCTCCTGCTCGGCGGGCTCGGCGTCCACGCCGCGGCGATCATCGTCCGCTCGGTTGCGGGCGGTCACATCGCGGTCACGACCTTCGCCGAGGCCCTGTCGTTCCTGGCCGCGGTCCTGGTGGCGATCTTCCTCGCCGTCCAGGCCCGGCGGCCGCTCGTCGCCCTCGGCGCCGTCGTGAGCCCGCTGGCGTTCGGCCTCGGGCTGGCCGCCTACGCCGCCTACAGCGGCGCCCGACCGCTGCCGCCCGTCCTCGACAGCGCCTGGCTGCCGGTGCACGTGGTGCTCGCCACGCTGGGCGACGCCGTCTTCGCCCTCGCCTTCAGCGCGAGCCTGCTCTACCTCGTCCAGGAGCGGCGCCTGAAGGCCCATCGGGGTCGCGGGCTCCTGCGCCATCTCCCGTCGCTCGAGACCCTCGACCGGGTGAACTACACGTGCCTCGTGTGGGGCCTCATCCTGCTGACGCTCGGCATCGTGAGCGGCATCATCTGGGCCCACGAGGTCTGGGGCCGCTCGTGGTCGACCGACCCGAAGCTCGTCTTCTCTCTCCTCACCTGGGCCGTCTACGTCGTGCTCCTCCAGGGCCGCATGACGGCCGGCTGGCGCGGGCGCTGGGCGGCGACGCTCACCATCGCCGGCTTCGCGGTGATCGTGCTCTCGCTGGTCAGCGTGAACATGCTGGCGCTCGGCAATCACGGGAAGGCGTTCTAGCGTGGAGCACCGCACGATCGTGCTGGTCGGCCTGAATCATCGCACGGCGCCGGTCGAGGTCCGCGAGCGGGTGGCGTTCGCCAACGGGCGGCTCGAGCCGGCGCTGCGCGATCTCGTGGCGCTCCCCGGCGTCCTCGAAGGCGCCATCGTCTCGACCTGCAACCGCGTCGAGGTGATCGCCTGCGGCGTCGACGTGGGGACGGTCGGCGGTGCGCTGCCCGCCTTCCTCGCGCGCGAGCACGGCCTCGGCGAGCCCGCGCTCGCCGGCCACCTCTACACGCACGCCGACCGGGCGGCGGTGCGGCACCTCTTCCGCGTGGCGGCGAGCCTCGACTCGATGGTGGTCGGCGAGCCGCAGATCCTGGGGCAGCTGAAGGAGCAGTACGCGCTGGCGGCGTCGGTGGGCGCCTCGGGCCGCGTGCTGCACCGCTGCTTTCACAAGTCCTTCTCGGTCGCCAAGCGCGTCCGGAACGAGACCGGCATCGCCGAGAAGGCGGTGTCGGTCGGGTCGGCCGCCGTCGAGATGGCGCGCGGCATCTTCGACCGGCTCGAGGACAAGACGGCGATGCTGGTGGGCGCGGGCGCGATGGGCGAGCTCACCGCGCGCCAGCTCCTGGCGCAGGGTGTGGGGTCGGTGCTGGTCGTCAAC
The DNA here is from genome assembly GCA_005888095.1 of Deltaproteobacteria bacterium. GTDB lineage: Bacteria > Desulfobacterota > Binatia > DP-6 > DP-6 > DP-3. The sequence goes on from VBKF01000115.1 coordinate 38,487, forward strand.
CGGACCTACGAGCGCGCGATGGACGTGGCGCGCGAGCTCGGCGGGATGCCCGTGCCCTTCGAGCGGCTGGCCCGCTACCTGCCGCTCGCCGACCTGGTGATCGGCACGGCGAGCGGCGACGAGTTCCTGGTGACGCCGGCGCTGGTGGACGAGGCGATGCGCGAGCGGCGCCGGCGGCCGATGCTCTTCGTCGACCTCGCGGTGCCGCGCGGCTTCGACCCCGGCGTCAACGCGATCGACGACGTCTACCTGTTCGACATCGACGACCTCGAGGGCGTCGTCGCCGACAACAAGGGGGCCCGGGCCCGCGAGGCCGTCAAGGCCGAGACGATCGTCGATGCCGAGGTCGACGCCTTCTGGCGCTGGTTCACGAGCCTCGACGTCGTGCCGACCATCGTCGCGCTGCGCGACAAGGTGGAGGGGATCCGCCGGCGCGAGGTCGAGCGCGGTCTCACGGCGCTCGGCGCCGCGGACCCGAGGCTGCCGGAGGTCCTCGAGCGCGTGACCAGCGCGATCGTCAACAAGATCCTGCACGGGCCGCTGACGGCGCTGCGCCGCCACGAGGCGCACGCGGGCGAGGCCTTCTACGTCGAGGCGGCCCGGCGACTGTTCGGTCTCGGCGCCGATCCCGACGACGAGGAGGAGTAGTGGGGACCGTCACCGGCCGGCTCCGCCTGGGGACCCGCGCGAGCCCGCTGGCGCGGGTCCAGGCCGAGCTCGTGCGCACGTTGCTCGGCGCACGCCATCCCGGGCTCGAGGTCGAGCTCGTCTTCGTGCGGACGACCGGCGACCGGCTGCGGGGCCCGCTCGCGCCCGCGGGCGGCAAGGGGCTGTTCGTGAAGGAGATCGAGGAGGCGCTGGCCGCCGGCCACGTCGACGCCGGCGTGCATTCGATGAAGGATCTCCCGGCGCGGCTCGCCCCGGGGCTGATGATCGGCGCGGTGCCCGAGCGGGTGGACCCGCGCGACGTCCTGGTCGGCGGCGATGGCGGCGGCGTCGCCGGCCTCCCGGCAGGCGCGCGCGTCGGCACGGCGAGCCCGCGCCGGCGGGCGCAGCTCCTGGCCGGCCGCCCGGACCTCGCGGTCGTGCTCCTCCGCGGCAACGTCGACACCCGCCTCCGGAAGTGGCGTGCGGGCGAGGTCGACGCGCTGGTGCTCGCCGCGGCGGGCCTCGCGCGACTCGGCATCGTCGAGCCGGCGGCACACCTCCTCGGCGTCGACGAGTTCCTCCCTGCCGTCGGCCAGGGCGCGCTCGCTCTCGAATGCCGCGCGGACGACGCTCGGACGCGGGCGCTGCTGGCGGCCGTCGACGACCCGGCGGCGGCCACGGCGGTCGCGGCCGAGCGGGCCTTCCTCGTCACCGTCGGGGGAGACTGCAACACGGCGCTGGCCGCCCATGCGACCGTCGCCGATGGCCGCGTGACGCTGCGCGCGCTCGTCGCCGACCCCGACGGCCACCGCCGTCTGACAGAGCACGGCACGGCGGTTGCCGCCGAGGCCGAGGTGCTCGGGCGGACGCTCGCGGCGCGGCTGCTCGCCGCCGGGGCGGCGGAGCTGATCGGCCGATGAGCGTGAGCGAAGAATATTGATGAGCGTGAGCGGATGCGTCTACCTGGTCGGCGCGGGCCCGGGTGACCCGGGCCTCCTGACCCTCCGGGGCCAGCGCTGCCTCGCGGCGGCCGATGTCGTGGTGCACGACGATCTCGTCGGCCGCCGCCTCCTCGAGCACGTGCGGTCCGACGCCGAGGTGATCGCCGTCGGCGGCGCCCACGGCGATCCCGCGCGCCTCGACCAGGCGGCGATCGAACGGCTCCTCGTCGCCCGGGCGAGGGCCGGCAAGACCGTCGTGCGGCTCAAGAACGGCGATCCGTTCCTCTTCGGACGTGGGGCCGAGGAGGCCGAGGCGCTCCGCCGGGCGGCGGTGCCGTTCGAGGTCGTGCCGGGCGTGAGCGCGGCGCTCGCTGTCCCGGCCTACGCCGGCATTCCGGCGACGCATCGCGACCACGCCTCGCTGATCACGATCGCCACCGGCCACCAGGCACGCCCCGCTCCCGATGCCGAGCCGACCGTGCCGGCGCTTCCCTGGAGCGCGCTCGCGCGCCAGGGCGGCACGCTCGTCTTCCTGATGGGCATGCGACAGCTTCCCCTGATCATGACCAAGCTCATGGAGCATGGGCTCGCCCGGGACACGCCGGCCGCGGTCGTCGAGCGCGGCACGACCGGCCGCCAGCGGACGGTCGTCGCCACGGTCGCGACGCTCGCCGAGCGCGTGCGGGGTGCGGGTCTCGGCCCGCCCGGCGTCGTCGTGGTCGGCAATGTGGTCGGCGTCCGCGAGCGGGTGCGGTGGTTCGAGGACCGGCCGCTGTTCGGCCGCCGGGTGGTGCTGACGCGCGCGCGCGCGCAGGCCGGCGAGCTCGCGCGTCCGCTCGAGGAGGCAGGCGCGGACGTGATCGTCTTCCCGACCATCGCCATCGGCCCGCCGCGGGATCCGGCCGCCCTCGATCGTGCCGTGGCGAGCGCGTTCCAGTACGACTGGATCGTCTTCACCAGTCCGAACGGCGTGCGCGTGTTCTTCGAGCGCTTTGCGACCCAGGGGCGCGACGTCCGCGAGCTCGCCCAGGTGCGGCTCGCGGCGATCGGTCCCGAGACGGCCGCGGAGCTCGGCCGCCGCCATCTCCGCCCGGACGTCGTGCCGGCGGAGTATCGGGCGGAAGGCCTGGTGGAGGCGCTCGCCGGCGAGGACCTCCGCGGGCGGCGCTTCCTCTTGCCCCGCGCCGCCGGCGCGCGGGCCGTGCTCCCCGAAGCGCTCGCCGCCCGCGGTGCGCTGGTGGAGGAGGTCGTGGCCTACGAGGCGGTGTTGCCTCGCGATGCCGACGTCGACGGCCTCAGGGCAGCCCTCGCTGCGGGAGCCGTCGACGCGATCGCCTTCACGAGCAGCTCCACGGTGCGCAACTTCGTGGCGCTCCTCGGCGCGGACGAGGTCGGCCGTCTCGTCCGGGATGGCCGGCCGGCGATTGCCTGCATCGGCCCGGTGACCGCGGAGACGGCGCGCGCGGCCGGCCTCGTGGTGGCCGTCGAGCCGACGGCGTACACGGCCCCCGCGCTGGCCGCGGCGCTGGTCGAGCGCCTGCGCGTCCACGGTTGATGAGCGGCCCCCGTTTTTGCAAAGCTGGAGGGAGGCCATGAGCCGCTTCCCCGCCTACCGCCCGCGGCGGCTGCGCCGCAGCGAGGCGCTCCGCCGACTCGTGCGTGAGACGCGCCTCTCCTCGGACCAGCTCGTGCAGCCGCTCTTCGTCGTGCCGGGTGAGCGGGTCGAGCGCCCGGTCGAGTCGATGCCCGGGGTGGCGCAGCGCTCGGTCGACCGCGCCGCCGAGGAATGCCGCCGCCTGGCGGACCTCGGCGTCCCGGCGGTGCTCCTCTTCGGCATCCCGGAGGAGAAGGATGCGCGCGGCCGCGGCGCGACGGACCCGGACGGCATCATCCCGCGGGCATTGCGGGCCATCCGCCGGGCCGCGCCCGGCCTCGTCCTCATCACCGACGTCTGTCTCTGCGAGTACACCGATCACGGTCACTGCGGGGTCGTCCGCGAGGGCGACGTGGACAACGACGCCACCCTCGAGCTGCTCGCGGCCGAGGCGCTGGCGCACGCGCGGGCGGGCGCCGACCTGGTGGCGCCGTCGGACATGATGGACGGGCGCGTCGGCGCCATCCGGGCCGCGCTCGACGGGGCGGGCTTCGCGCACCTGCCGATCATGTCGTACGCCGCGAAGTTCGCCTCGGCGCTCTACGGCCCGTTCCGCGACGCCGCCGAGTCGACGCCCGCCTTCGGCGATCGGCGCTCGTACCAGATGGACCCGGCCAACGCGGAGGAGGCGCTCCGGGAAGTCGCCCTCGACATCGAGGAGGGGGCCGACGCCGTCATGGTGAAGCCCGCGCTCCCCTACCTCGACGTCGTCCGGCGCGTGAAGGAGCGCTTCGGCTATCCCGTGGCGGCCTACCAGGTGAGCGGCGAGTACGCGATGGTGAAGGCCGCCGCGGCGCGCGGCTGGCTCGACGAGGCGCGGGTGGTCGACGAGTCGCTGGTCGCCATCAAGCGGGCAGGGGCCGACATCATCATCACGTACTTCGCGAAGGACGTGGCCGCCCGGAGGCTCGGCCAGGCGTGAAGCGCCGGTTCGCGGCACGGGCGCTCGGGCTCGGCCTCGCGACCCTGGTCGCGATGGGGACACCGGCGCGCGCCGTCGACGAGCGCGAGCTCGGCCGGCGTTTCCTGCTCGCGGCGCGCGCCGAGCTGCCGATCGTCCAGGATCCCGTGGTGGCCGGGTACGTCGAGCGGATCGGGGAGAAGCTGGTCGGCGTCCTCGGCCCGCAGAGCTTCGACTACCGCTTCTACGTCGTGCAGCACCCGGCGCTCAACGCCTTCGCCGTCCCCGGCGGCTACGTGTTCGTGTTCTCGGGCCTGCTCGCCCGGGTGAAGAGCGACGACGAGCTTGCCGGCGTGCTCGCGCACGAGATCGGCCACGTGAGCGGCCAT
>VBKF01000116.1 GCA_005888095.1 Deltaproteobacteria bacterium
CACCTCGACGACGAGGTTCCAGGGCTGATCGCTGATCGCCGGGTTGGTGATCTGGAGGGCGTTGTAGATCGGCGGGAGGTTGCCGTCGGGGAACTCGACGTCGACGGCGGGGCCGATCACCTGCGTGACGCGTCCGATGCTGGGCATGGCTATCCTTTGAGCGCCTCGGCGCCGCCGACGACCTCCATCAGCTCCTTCGTGATGGTCGCCTGGCGGGCGCGGTTCATGGAGCGGGTGAGGGCGTCGATCATGTCCGCGGCGTTGGTGGTGGCGTTGTCCATCGCCGTCATGCGCGCGGCGTGCTCGCTCGCAATCGCCTCGAGCAGCGCCTGGCTCACGAGCGCCTCGAGGTAGCGTGGCAACAGACGGGCCAGAAGCTCGGGCCGCGGCGGCTCGAAGATGTAGTCGGCCGGGGGCCGGTCCACTGCGGGCGCCGCAACCGGCAGCAACGGAACGACGCTCGGGGTCTGCGAGATGGCCGAGCGGAAGCGGTTGTAGACCAGGTAGACCGCGTCGGTCTCCTGCCGCTCGAAGCGCGCGGCGAGCTCGGCCGCCAGCCCGGACGCCATGGTGGCCGGCGGCGTCGTCAGGATACCGAGCTGGTGGGCGACGATGCGCATGCCGCGCCGGCGGTAGTACTCGAGGCCCTTGCGGCCGACCAGCACGAAGGCCAGCTCCTGGCCGGCACGCTGGCGGAGGAAGCCGGCCACGTGCCGGAACAGGTTCGCGTTGTAGCCGCCACAGAGGCCGCGATCGCTGCTCACCACCAGCAGGTCAATGCGACGCTCCTCGCGGCGCGCGAGGAGCGGATGCGTCTCGGGCTCGATGCCGGCCGCCACCGCCGCGAACATGTCGGCGAGCTTGGCGGCATAGGGGCGCGCGCGCTCCGCCGCCTCCTGCGCGCGGCGCAGCTTCGCGGCCGCGACCATCTTCATCGCCTTGGTGATCTGCTGGGTGGAGCGGACGGTCGCGATCCGTTTGCGCAGCGCCTTGAGGCTCGGCATCTATCCGGACCGTCCTAGGCTTTGAAGAGGCGCGCGAAATCCGCGAGCGCCGCGTCGAGCTTCGCCTTCACGTCGTCGGTGAGCTCGCGCTTTTCCGCCAGGAGCTTCAATGCCGCCGGGTGCTTCGCCTCGAGAAACGCGTAGAGCTCCGGCTCGTAGCGCCGGATGGCCGGCACGGGAAGGGCATCGAGGTGGCCGTTGGTGGCGGCGTAGATGATCGCGATCTGCTTCTCGACCGGCAGCGGCGTGAACTGTCCCTGCTTCATCACCTCGACGAGCCGCTCGCCCCGGTCGAGCTGCCGGCGCGTCGCCGCGTCGAGGTCGGAGCCGAACTGGGCGAAGGCGGCCATCTCGCGGTACTGCGCGAGCTCGAGGCGGAGCGGGCCCGCCACCTTCTTCATCGCCTTCACCTGGGCGGCGCCGCCCACGCGCGACACCGAGATGCCCACGTTCACCGCCGGCCGCACGCCCGAGTAGAAGAGGTCCGACTCGAGAAAGATCTGGCCGTCGGTGATCGAGATCACGTTGGTCGGGATGTACGCCGACACGTCGCCGGCCTGGGTCTCGATCACCGGGAGCGCCGTGAGCGACCCGCCGCCGCGCGTGTCGTTCATCTTGGCGGCGCGCTCGAGCAGGCGGGAGTGGAGGTAGAAGACGTCGCCCGGGTACGCCTCGCGGCCGGGCGGGCGCCGCAGCAGCAGCGAGAGCTGGCGGTAGGCGGCCGCGTGCTTCGAGAGGTCGTCGTAGATCACCAGGGCGTGGCGACCGCTGTCGCGGAAGTACTCACCCATGCTGCACCCGCTGTAGGGCGCGATGAACTGCATCGGGGCGGGGTCCGAGGCCGAGGCGAGGACCACCGTCGTGTAGTCCATGGCCCCGAAGCGCGCCAGCTTGTCGACCACCTGGGCGACGGTCGAGCGCTTCTGGCCGATCGCGACGTAGAAGCACTGCACGTCGCCCCCGCGCTGGTTGATGATCGTGTCGAGCGCGAGGGCGGTCTTTCCGGTCTGGCGATCGCCGATGATGAGCTCGCGCTGGCCGCGCCCGATCGGGATCATCGCGTCGATGGCCTTGAGGCCCGTCTGCAGCGGCTCCCTGACCGGCTGGCGGACGACGATGCCCGGGGCCTTCAGCTCGATGCGCCGGCTGGCCGCCGCCTTGACGGGCCCCTTGCCGTCGACCGGGTGCCCGAGCGCGTTGACCACCCGCCCGAGGAGACCCTCGCCGGCCGGCACCTCCGCAATGCGGCCGGTGCGCTTGACCTCGTCGCCCTCCTTGATGGCCTGCTGCTCGCCCATGATGGCGGTGCCGACGTTGTCTTCCTCGAGGTTCAACACGATGCCGTAGATGCCGTGCGGGAACTCGATCAGCTCGCCCGCCGCGACCCGCTCGAGCCCGTAGATGCGGGCGATGCCGTCGCCCGCAGAGAGCACGAAGCCGGTCTCCCGCACCTCGAGCTGCTTCTCGTACTCCTTGATCTGGTCGCGGATGACGTCGCTGATTTCCGCCGCGCGGATCTGCATCGATCTGTTCCCCCCCGGGCCGCTAGGCGCGACCCTCGGCCATCTGCTTGCTCAGGCGGACGAGCTGCGCCCTGAGGCTCCCGTCATACACCGTGCCGTCGATGTCGAGCACCACGCCCCCGAGGAGCTCTGCATCCACCTCCGTCGTGGCCAGCACCTCGCGCCGCCCGGTCAGCCGCCGGGCGAGCTCGACGAGGTCGTTCTTCTCGGCCCCGCTGAGGGGCGTCGCCGACCGGATCAGCGCGCGCGCGCGGCCGAGCGCGTCGTCGACCAGCTGCTCGAAGACGGAGGCGACGTCGGGCAGGACGTCCAGACGATCGCGCTCCGCCAGCAGGCAGAGCAGGTTGCCGACGGCCGGCGTGAGGCCGAGTGCGGCCGCCGCCTGACGCGCGATGCGGAGCCGCGCGCTCGCATCGACCGCCGGGCTTCGCAGGACGAGCTTCAGGCGCGGCTCCTCGAGCACGGCGGCCACGCGCCCGAGCTCCTCCGCCGTCGGGATGAGCGCGTCGCGCGTCAGCGAGAACAGCGCACGGGCGTACCGCTTGGCGAGCCGACGGCCGCCCACTACGCGGCCCTCGCCGACGCGATGAAATCGCGCAGCAGGCGCTGCTGGTCCCCCGGCTTGAGCGCCTGGCGGAGCAGGGCGGACGCCTGGCGGACGGCGTCTTCGATGAGCTCGTCGCGGAGCGCGTTACGTGCCGCGGCGAACTCCTGCTCCGCGAGCAGGCGGGCATCGGCCCGGATGCGGTCGGCGGCCTGGCGGCCGCGTTCGATCAGCTGCTCTCGCTCGCGCTCCGCCGCCGCCAGGAGGTCGGCGCGCAGGCGCTGGCGCAGGGCGGGCAGGTCGGCGAGGTCACGGGCGATGGTGGCCCGCAGCGCTTCGGCCCGCTCGCGAGCGCGAGCGCCGGCGGCCAGGCCCTCCGTCAACCGCTCGCTGCGGGCGCGGAAGTAGTCGCGGATCGGGACGCGGAGGAAACGGACGAGGAGGGCGACGAAGAGCAGGAAGTTTACAGTCGCCCAGAGCATCACGCCGGTCGCCCGAGAACCTTCTCCGTGACCATGCGGGCGAGCGCAGCCGCTTCGTCTCGCAGGGCGCGCCGCGTCCGGGCGACCTCCTCGGCGACCCGCGCCTGGACCTCGGCGAGCGTCCGCTGGGCTTCTGCGCTGGCCTCGGCGACGAGGCGCTTCTGCTCGGCCTCTGCGCTGCGGACGATCTCCTGGAGCTCCCGCTGGGCCTCGCTCCGGGTCTGATCGAGCGCCGCCGCATGCTCGGCGCGCAGTCGCTCGGCCTCGGCTTCGATCGCACGCGCTTCCCGGATCGCGCCCTCCGAGCGCACGGTCCGCTCCCGGATGATCCGCAGCGCAGGCTCGAACCACAGGCGTCTCACCAGCAGCCAGAACACGACGAAGACCGCGATCTGAATCAGAAAAGTCTGGTCGGGCGGTATCTTGAGCATGTACTACCGGCCGGTGGGGACGAAGGGAGAACGCGCCGCTATTTGGCGACTTCGGAGATCACCTTGTGCTGCTGCGCCCCGTCGCCCGGGCGGTCGTCCTTCGGGAAGAGCGCGATCTTGCGATCCTTCTCCGTCCGCAACGCGTCCGGACCGCCCATCGCGCACTGCCCCTCGAACACCACCCCTTCGTGGATGACGAGGCTCGGGGTCGCGATGTTGCCGAAGAGCTTCCCGGGAGCCCGGATCTCCAGCCGCTTCTGCGCCGTCACGTCGCCCGTGACCCGCCCGTGGATCACGATGGAGCTGCCCGTGATCTGCGCATTGACGACGGCGCTCTCACCGACGATGAGCGCGTCCTGCGCCGAGATCTCGCCCTCCACGTGTCCCTCGATGCGCACTGTCCCCTCGAACTGCAGTTTACCGGTGACCCGGCAGCCCTTGCCGAGGAATGCGCTCGTACCGCCCACGCCCGTTTCTCCGGGCTGAACTCTCTCCCGCTCGAGCATCTCCGCCTCCCCGGATGCCGGACCGTTCGCGGGGACGCCGGGCTCAGAGGAAAGCCCCCGCGGCCGATCGATCCGCTCTCGATCCTTGCCGAATAGCGCCATAGAAGTCACTCCGAGGTGCCCCCGAGCGCATGCCCCCATGGCCCGTGGTCGGCTCGCCGTGGAAGGCCCGCTTCTAGCACCGCGCGAGGGACGGTGTCAAAGCATCGCGGCCACACTGGTAGCCGCCACGCGCAGACGATCGACCAGCCGATCGAGCTCGGCATCGGAGTAGAACTCGATCTCGATTGCGCCGCCACGGCCCCGCCGCGCGATGCGCACTCGGGTGCCGAGCCCGCGAGTCAGCTCCTCGGCGACGGCACGCAGGTGGACGTCGGGCGCCGCGGATACCGATCCGGCGCTGCGCGGGCGTGGCCTGCGAGCGGCGGCCCGGCTCTCTGCTTCGCGCTTCGACACCCCGGCCACGGCGATCTCACGCGCGAAGCTCGCCTGCTCGGCCGGATCGACCGAGAGGACCGCCCGGGCATGGCCCGCGGAGAGCTCGCCGGTCTCGACCTGCGCCTTGACGGAGTCGGGCAGTCCAAGAAGCCGGAGCGCATTGGCGATGGCGGGGCGGCTCTTGCCGACCCGCATGGCGATCTCCTCCTGCGTGAGCCCGAACTCGTCAATGAGCCGCCTGTAGGCCTCCGCCTCTTCCAGCGGGCTCAGGTCCTCGCGCTGCAGGTTCTCGATGAGGGCCAGCTCGAATCGCCTTTCGGGGCTCGCTTCGCGGAGCACCACCGGCACCCGCTCGAGGCCGGCACGCTGGGCAGCCCGGAGCCGCCGCTCGCCCGCGATCAGCTCGTAACGGGCGCCGGCCGCTCGCACGACGAGCGGCTGCAGGACACCGTATCGCCGGATCGAGTCGGCGAGCGCCGCAAGCGTCTCCTCGTCGAAGTGACGCCGGGGCTGGTCGGGGTTGGACACGATGTCCTCCACCGCCACCAGGCGCTCGCCGGGGGCCGGGGGCGCCGCCGGCGTCGCCGGGAACAGGGCCTCAAGGCCCTTGCCCAACGCCTTGCGCATGCGGCTCCTCCGTTCGTCTATCTAGTTGACCCAAAAGCTCGCGGGCGAGGGCGCGGTACGCCGACGCCCCGCGCGAGGCGGGATCGTAGAGCAGCACGGGCACCCCGTGGCTCGGGCTCTCCGACAGCCGGACGTTGCGCGGGATGACGGTGCGGAACACCTGGTCGCCGAAGTGGGCCCGCACCTCGTCCTGCACCTGCCGGGCGAGGCTGTTGCGGCCGTCGTACATCGTCAGCACGAGCCCCTCGAGGGCGAGGCCCGGATGCAGCGTGTCCCTGACGCGGCCGACGGTGTCGAGGAGCGCCGTCAGGCCCTCGAGCGCGTAGTACTCGCACTGGAGGGGGATCAGCACGGTGTCGGCCGTGCGCAGCGCGTTCACGGTGAGCAGGTTGAGCGACGGCGGACAATCGATCAGGATCAGCTCGTACCGGCTGCGCACCACTGCGAGTCCTTCGTGCAGCCGGTGCTCGCGAGACTTCACACCGATGAGCTCGACCTCGGCACCGACCAGGTCTCGCGTTGCGGGGAGGACATGCAGGCGCTCGATCGCGGTCGGCCGGATCAGCTCACTCGCCGGCCGACCTTCGACGAGCACCTCGTAGACGGTGCCCTCCGAGGCGCCGCGGGAGCCGACGCCCGTGCTGGCGCTCGCCTGCGGATCGAGGTCGACGAGCAGCGTCGAACGTCCCTCGAGCGCCAGTGCCGCGGCCAGGTTGACGGCGGTGGTCGTCTTCCCGACCCCGCCCTTCTGGTTGGCCACCGCGATTACGCGCCCCATCCCCCAGCTCCACCCTGCCAACGCAGGCACGCTCTAGCACATGGCCACGAAGAAAAGAAGCCGTCGCCGTTCGCCGCCCGGCAGATGGTAGTCCCACGCGCCCTTCGGCCGCAGCCCGACATGCTCGCCGGCGCGGACGGTCGCCGGCGCGAGCGCCCGGGGAGTCCGCATGGCGATCACGACGCCTCCCGGGGCAACGAGCCGCGCCGCGAGCGGGAGAAAGGCGTCGACGCGGACGGCACGGGCGATGACGACGGCGGCCCGGCCGATCACCTCCGCGTCGGCCACGGCCTCCGCGCGTGCCTCGAGCACCCGAGCGTGCGCCAGGGGGATGGTCCGGATCGCCTCCCGGAGGAAGCTGGCCCGCCGCCGCCGGGCCTCGACCAGCCGCAGCTCGAGATCGGGCCGAGCACACGCGAGGACGAGACCGGGAAAGCCGGCCCCGCTTCCCACATCGACGACCAGCCCGGCAGCGGGCAGGTGTCGCACCGGCGCGAGGCAGTCGACGACGTGCTTGCGAAGGAGCACTTCGGGATCGCGCTCGCCCGTCAGGTGTACCCGGCGGTTCCAGAGAGCCACGAGCTCGAGGAACCGCGCCAGACGGCCGATTGCCTCGAGCCGAAGTTCGACGCCAAACCTCGCCGCGCTCTCGGTGAGGAGCCTCGTCTCCGCGGAGGTCACCCGCGGCGCCTCAGAGTTCGTGGATGAATCTCCGGGCCGATCGCTGACTCTCACCCCTCCGGCCGGTGGCCGCTGCCCGACGAGGGGATGAGCAGGACCTTGCGGTAGTGGCCGCTCCCCTGGCTTCGTGTGGCGACCCCCGGGTCGCCCTGGAGCGTGAGATGCACGATGCGTCGATCGCGAGGGCTCATCGGATTGAGGGTGACCACCCGGCCGGACAGCTTCGCCTTCTCTGCCAGCCGTCTCGCCAGCTGCTCCAGTGCCTCCCGCCGCCGCTCCCGGTAGCGTTCGACGTCGACGATGATCCGGTTTCCCTGGCCCTCGCCGTCGCGGCCGACCGCGCGGTTGACGAGGTATTCGAGCGCGTCGAGCGTCTGGCCACGCCGGCCGATGATGAGGCCGGTTTCCTCGCCGCTCACCGCGAGGAGAACCGATCCCGGCTCGGTGGCCTCATGGATGGCGACGGTGCACGAGACACCGAGGTGGCCGAGGATCTCCTCGACGAGTGCCCGAGCTCGCGTCGCGCCGCTCGGCGTCGATACCGGTGCCTCGTCGGTCGCGGCGGGGAATGCTTCCCGAGAAACATCGTCCTGGAGGGCGCCGACGCGCGGCCGCAGCGTTGCCCGGACGCGCGCTCTGCGGCCACCGAAGCCCCACAGGCCGCGGGCGGCATCCGCCAATATCTCGATCTCGACCCGGTCCCGCTCCACCTGAAGGGTTCCGAGGGCCTTCGCGATGGCCTCGTCGATGCTCTCGCCTTCGCACTCGACCGATCTCATGCGACTCCGCTCCTCAGGTTGCCGACCGCAGGTTCCAGTACTGCTGCCCGATGGTGAGGAGGTTGTTCACCAGCCAGTACAGCACCAGCCCGGCCGGGAAGTTGATGAACATGAACGTGAACACGAGGGGCATGAACATCATCATGCGTTGCTGCGCAGGGTCGCCCTGCTGCGGCGTCAGCCATTGCTGGACGAACATGCTGGCGCCCATCACGAGCGTCAAAACGGGTACCCCTCCGCCGATCAGCGGCCAGCCGGCCGGGACGCCCGGAACCATCAGGCGGTCAGGGGAAGAGAGATCGTTGATCCAGAGGGCGAACGGCGCGTGGCGCAGCTCGATCGCGTGCGACAATGCGTTGTACAGGCCGACGAAGATCGGCAGCTGGAGGACCATCGGAAGACAGCCCGACAGCGGGTTCACGCGATGCCGACGGTAGAGCTCCATCATCTCCTTCTGGAGGGCCACCTGGTCGTCCTTGTAGCGCTCCCGGAGCTTGACCATCTGCGGCTGTATCTTCTGCATCTCCCGCATGTTGCGAAAGGTGCTCTGGGTGAGCGGCGTGGTCGCGAGTTTCACCAGAGCCGTTAGCACGATGATCGCAACGCCGTAGTTTCCGGTGATCGTGTGGAGCACCCGAAGCGCCTGGAGCAAGGGGATGGCGATGAACCAGAACCAGCCGAAGTCGAGGGCACGGTCGAGGTCGCGCCCGGCCCGCGCCAGGACGTCCCGCTCTTTCGGCCCGGCGAAGATGGCAAAGGCGGCCCGACCACCCTCGACCGGCACGTCGAGGCGCACGACGGGAACCTCCCCGGCGGCCGTCATGACCGCCCGTCCCGCTCCGTCGGCAGGCATCGCCACGCTCATGAAGTACTGGGCGGCGAAGCCTGCCCACGCGGAGTCATCGAGGGTGACCGGTTGTTTCTCGACGTCGGTGAGCGACTTCTCGACCAGTCGATGCGTGCTGAGGGCGACGGCCGTTTCGCGTCCTGGGGTGCGTCCGCCGCCCGCGCTCTCGGGGGGCAACGGCGTGAGCGCCACCCCTATCGTTCTCGGGGTACCCTCTCCCGACGCGGTGGCGTTCAGCTGGAAAACGTAGTCGTCCCCGACGAAGGTGAAACGCTTCTCCAGGTGGAGGCCGCTCGGCGAGTCCGCGACGAAGGCGAGCTCGGCGCGCTCGGCACCATGCAGGACGAGCCCCGAGCGATCGGGCCGAAAAGTGAGGCCGGCGTCACTCAGCCCGGGTGCCAGCTGGAGTGTGAGAGGGAGGACTGGCCCTGGCTGCACCAGGTCGAGCGGCGCGCTATCGGGCTGTACGGTCCGCCGATACTGCTTCAGCTCGAGCTTGAGGAGGCGGGCGCCGAGTGCCGAGATCGTTGCGCGCAGCACGTCGGTCTCGACCGTCACCAGCTCTGCCTCTTCGCCGGGAGGAGCTCCGAGCTCCGTGGCGGCTGCGGGCGGCGGGGCGCTCGGAGCCTGGGTTTCCTGGGAAACGGGCGCTCGTCGCTGGGCCGGTCGATACTTGCGGAGAACCAGCTCCTGGTAGAGCACGAGCACCACGAGCGACAGCGCAAAGGCAAGCAGCAGGCGTCGCTGATCCACGTTCAAGCCTCGACCGGGAACCGCGGCTCGGGGACCGGGTCGTAGCCGCCGGGATTCCACGGATGACAGCGCAGCAGCCGGCGTGCTGCGAGGAGGGTGCCGGGGCCGGCTCCGTGGCGCTCGATCGCCTCGCGCGCGAAGGCCGAGCAGCTGGGCGTGAATCGGCAGGCCGACGCGAGCGCGGGCCGCAGGAGCAGCTGGTAGGCGCGGAGCAGAACGATCAGCAGGCGTCCGATCGCGTCCGCGCGATGGTCAGCGTTCCGGTACGATCTCGAGGACGTGTTCGAGCTCGGTGGCCGCTTGGGCATATGTCAGGGCGCTCGCTCCGGGCTTGGCGATCACGAGGACGTCGGTCGGGGGCACGAGATCTGCCCGCCGATGACGGAACACCTCGCGGACCAGGCGCTTCACGCGATTCCGTACGACCGAGTTCCCGATCCGCGCGCTCACCGTGACGCCGAGCCGCGAGGCGGCCCCGGTCGACGGGCGGCGGATGACGACGAAGTGGGGAGTGTGGCGGCGCCGGCCATCGCGCTGGAGCGCGAGAAACTCGCGCCGGCGTCGAATGCGCACCGTCTGGGGGTAGGTGCGGCAATGCTTCATCCCGTTCAACCGGGCTGCTTGGGCGGGACGCTGACGGTCAGCCGTTTTCTACCCTTGGCCCGGCGTCGCTTGAGCACCTGCCGCCCGCCGGGGGTGGCCATGCGCGCACGGAACCCGTGGGTCCGCTTACGCCGACGATTGCTCGGCTGATACGTCCTCTTCATCGTTCACCGCCGGCCGCTGCCTTGGGGGCACGCAATACCGCCACAGGGCCGCCCCAAAGTCAAATTTGGCGGCCACCTGGCACCGGCGATCCGATCTCCAGCTAGGCTGCCGGTGCGGGTCCTTCGCCGCCCACCGCCGCCTGCTTCCCCGGATAGTCGCGGGCGAAGTGCTCGGCGCAGCGTCCGCGCGCCGCCGTCCGCTTGTGACAGCCTTCGACGCGACAAGTCTTGTAGCGAGCCTTGGGAAGCTTGCCACGTTTCCAGGCGGCGTAGTGGCGGGCACAGTAGCCCTTACCTCCGTCGCTCGGTCTCTTGCAGCTCTCGTGCTTGCAGGCGACAGACGGATTCGGCATCGCGCCTCCTCGAAGGGATCAGGCGCGAAGGCTCGCATGAACCACCGCCCAGGCGCAAGGAGGCGATTGGTTCGACGTCGAACCTCCGCGGCGTGCGCGGGGGTGAGGGCGCTGGCGGAGCGACCCGCAGCTCCCGCGCGCGCATGCGGCTGCCGGACGGCAGCTTCGGGGGTGCGCTCTACTCGCTGCCGGGAAGCGGCGTTTCGTCCCGGCTCTCGCTCTCGTCCTCGCGCTCGGCGAGACGCGCCACCGAGGCGACGTGCTCGCCCTCGTCGAGGCCGATGAGTCGCACGCCCTGGGTGTTGCGGCCGATCACGCGGATCTCGTTCACGCGCAGCCGGATCACCTTGCCGCCGCTGGTGACGAGCATGATCTGATCGTCGTCCGTGACCATGCGGACGCCCTCGACGCGGCCTGTCTTGTCTGTCGTCCGCATCGTGATGATGCCCTTCCCGCCGCGCCGCGTCAGCCGGTATTCATCCATCTCGGTGCGCTTGCCGAACCCGTTCTCGGAGACCGCGAGGAGCGTGGCGCCCGGCTCGACCAGATCGAGGGCCACGACCTCATCCCCCTCGTCGAGTCGCATGCCGCGGACGCCGTAGGTGTCGCGTCCCATCGGCCGGACGTCGGACTCCTTGAAGCGGATCGCCTGGCCGTCGCGCGTCGACAGGATCGCCTCGCCCGCCCCATCGGTGAGGCGCACGCCGATCACCTCGTCGGCGTCCTCCAGCGCGATGGCGATGATGCCGGACGGGCGCGGGCTCGCGTACGACATGAGGTCGGTCTTCTTCACGAGCCCCCGGCGGGTCGCGAACAGCAGATAGCACCCCTCGCGGAACTCGCGCACCGGGAGGAACGCCGAGAGCTTCTCCTCGGCGCCGAGGCTGAGGAGGTTCGTGATGCTGCGGCCTCGGGCGGCGCGCCCCGCCTGCGGGACCTCGTGCACCTTGAGCCAGAACACCTTGCCCCGCGTCGTGAAGATCAGGATGTAGGAGTGCGTCGAGGCGACGAACAGGTGCTCGACGAAGTCCTCCTCGCGCGTCGTCGCGCCGATCTTGCCTCGTCCGCCGCGGCGCTGCGCCCGGTAGAGGCCCACGGCGTTCCGCTTGATGTAGCCCTCGTGCGAGATCGTGACGACCATGTCCTCTTCGACGATGAGGTCCTCGACGGAGAGCGCGCCCACCTCGTCGACGATCTCGGTGCGGCGCGGATCGGCGTACTTCGCGCGGACGGCACGCAGCTCCTCGACGATGATCCTCGAGACCTCGCGTTCGTCGGCGAGGATCTCCCGGTAGCGCTGGATCGCCCGCTCGGTCTCGGCGTATTCCTCGAGGATCTTGCCGCGCTCGAGGCTGGTGAGGCGCTGCAGGCGCATCTCGAGGATCGCCTGGGCCTGCACCTGGGAGAGCCCGAACGTCGCCATCAGGCCGTCGCGCGCGGTGGCCGGGTCGGCCGCGCCGCGGATGAGGGCGATCGCATGGTCGAGATGCTCGATCGCGATCCTGAGGCCGGCCAGGACGTGCAGTCGCTCCTCCGCCTTGCGGAGATCGTGTGCCGTCCGGCGGGTGACGACCTCGCGGCGATGCTGGATGAAGACGCGCAGCGCATCCTTCAGGTTGAGCACCCGGGGCCGGCCCTCGACGATGGCCAGCACGTTCATCCCGAAGGAGTCCTGCAACGGTGTGTGCTTGTAGAGCTGGTTCAGGAGCACCTCGGCCACCGCGTCCCGCTTGAGGTCGATCACGATCCGCATGCCGTCGCGATCGGACTCGTCGCGCAGGTCGGCGATGCCGTCGAGCTTCCGCTCGTTGACCAGCTCCGCCATGCGCTCGATCAGCCGTGACTTGTTCACCTGGAAGGGGATTTCCCGGACCACGATCGACGA
Source organism: Deltaproteobacteria bacterium (assembly GCA_005888095.1). Taxonomy (GTDB): domain Bacteria; phylum Desulfobacterota; class Binatia; order DP-6; family DP-6; genus DP-3. The sequence goes on from VBKF01000116.1 coordinate 12,399, forward strand.
GCGGCCGGACTTCTCGTCGGTCTCCACGACGGCGCGCGCCCGCATCGTGAGCACGCCCCGCCCCTCGCGGTACGCCTCGCGGATGGTGGTGCGCCCGCAGATGAACCCGCCGGTCGGGAAGTCGGGCCCCGGGATGTAGCGCATCAGGTCGTCGACGGTCAGCTCCGGACTCTCGATCAGCGCGACGAGCGCGTCGCACACCTCGCCCAGGTTGTGCGGCGGGATGTTGGTCGCCATGCCGACCGCGATGCCGGCGGAGCCGTTGACGAGCAGGTTGGGAACCTTGCTCGGGAGGACGACGGGCTCCTGGGTCGAGTCGTCGAAGTTGGGGACGAAGTCGACCGTCTCCTTCTCGATGTCGGCGAGCAGCTCCTCGGCGAGCTCGGTCAGCCGGCACTCGGTGTAGCGGTACGCCGCCGGGGGGTCGCCGTCGATCGAGCCGAAGTTCCCCTGGCCGTCGATCAACGGGTAGCGGACGTTCCACTCCTGCGCGAGACGGACCAGGGCGTCGTAGACCGCCGAGTCGCCGTGCGGATGATAGCGCTTGAGGACCTCGCCGACGACGCCCGCGCACTTGGAGTAGCGGTGGGTGTGGGTGAGGCCCTCGTTGAGCATCGCGTAGAGGATGCGCCGGTGGACGGGCTTCAGCCCGTCGCGCGCGTCGGGCAGGGCGCGCCCGATGATGACCGACATCGCGTAGTCCATGTAGGACTCGCGCATCTGGTCTTCGATGTTGACCGGGATTCGCTGCGGCCTGGGATCCATCAGCGGGGCCGCCTAGATGTCCAGGTTGCGCGCGTTCAGCGCGTTCTCCTCGATGAACTTCCGGCGCGGCTCCACCTCGTCACCCATGAGCGTCGAGAAGATCATGTCGGCCTCGACCGCATCATCGATCTTCACCTGCAGCAGGGTGCGGGTCGCGGGGTTCATCGTCGTCTCCCAGAGCTGCCCCGGGTTCATCTCGCCGAGTCCCTTGTAGCGCTGGATCTCGAGGCCCTTGCGCGCCTGGGCCATGATGCGCGCGACCGCCTGCTGGAGGTTCGGTACCTGCTCCGCCTTGTCTGCGAGGGTCAGGGTGAAGGGCGGCTCGCCGACCGTCGTGAGGTCGCGCGCAACCCGGCGGACCTCCTCGAACTCGGCAGTCAGGCAGACCTCGCGGTCGATGACGTTGCGGTGCGCGGTGCCGTTGGCGCGTGTCGCGGCCACGAGCTTCAGGCAGGCATGCTCGCGGTCCTCCTCGAACGAGAAGCTGACGGGCATGATCGCCGGCGCCGCCACTCTGAGATACGCTTCCGCAGCGGCGACGACCTGCCGAAGCCGTACCTCGTCGGCGAGCGCGCCGGCGTCCATCGCGACCTGGCGCGCGAGCGCCGTCAGCACATGGCGGTTGCGACCCTTGCGCTCCAGGATGTCGAGCACCTTCTCCAGCCGGATCGCCTTCTTGACGAGCTGCTTGAGCGGTGTCCCGGTGACGGCGGGGCCGCCTTCGCCGCGCAGCCCGAGGTCCTCCGCGCCGAGCTCGATGAGGTAATCCTCGAGCCCGGCCTCGTCCTTCAGGTATTGCTGCGCGCGTCCGCGCTTGACGCGGTAGAGCGGGGGCTGAGCGATGAAGAGGTGACCTCCCTCAAGGATCTTCTGGTAGTGGCGGTAGAAGAAGGTCAGCAGCAGCGTCCGGATGTGCGCGCCGTCCACGTCGGCGTCGCACATGAGGATGACCGTGTGATAGCGCAGCTTGGTGATGTCCTGGTCGTCTTTCCCTACGCCGGCGCCGAGCGCGGTGATTAGTAGCCTGATCTCTTGCGAAGAAAGCATCTTGTCGAAGCGGGCCTTCTCGACGTTCAGGATCTTGCCCCGTAGCGGCAGGATGGCCTGGTTTTTCCGGTCCCGCCCCTGCTTGGCCGATCCACCGGCGGAATCTCCTTCCACGACGAACAGCTCCGACAGCGCCGGATCGCGCTCCTGGCAATCGGCGAGCTTGCCGGGCAAGGAGCCGCCGTCAAGCGCCCCTTTCCGGCGGGCGAGTTCCTTTGCCTTACGCGTGGCCTCACGCACGCGTGCCGCCTCCAGCGCCTTCAGCACAATCCGCTTGGCGTCGGCGGGGTGCTCCTCCAGATAGACCGCGAGCCGGTCGTTCACCAGCGCTTCGACGATTCCCTTCACCTCGCTGTTGCCGAGCTTGGTCTTGGTCTGTCCCTCGAACTGCGGCTCCGGCACCTTCACGCTGATGACCGCCGTCAGCCCCTCGCGCATGTCCTCGCCCTGCAGCGCCTCCTCATCCTTCTTGAGGAGACCGTTGGTCACGGCATACGCATTGATCGTGCGGGTGAGGGCGGACTTGAAGCCGACCAGATGGGTGCCGCCCTCGATCGTGTTGATGTTGTTGGCGAAGGCGTACACGCTCTCGGTGTAGCCCTCGTTCCACTGGAGCGCGATCTCGATCTCGAGGCCGTCGCGCATGCCGTGGAGATAGACGACGTCGGCGTGAATCGGCGTCTTCGCCTTGTTCAGGTTCTGGACGAACGAGACGATGCCGCCTTCGTACAGGAACTCGTGCGACTTCTGATCGCGCTCGTCGTGGATGGTGATGTGCAGACCGCGGTTCAAGAACGCCAGCTCGCGCAGCCGCTGCGAGAGGATGTCGAAGCTGAAGTCCATGGTCTCGAAGATGAGCGGGTCAGGCTTGAAGGTGACCCTCGTGCCGCGTTGGTCCGTGACTCCCGTCTCCTCGACCGGCGCTACCGGGTCACCGCGCTGATAGCGCTGGGCGTAGACCTTGCCGCCGCGCCGCACCTCCATCTCGAGCGTCTCGGAGAGCGCATTCACCACCGAGACGCCGACGCCGTGCAGCCCGCCGGAGACCTTGTACGCTCCCTTGTCGAACTTCCCGCCGGCGTGAAGCTTGGTCATCACCACCTGCGCTGCGGAGACGCCTTCGGTGGGATGCAGCTCCACGGGGATGCCGCGGCCGTTGTCATCGACGGTGACGCTCGAGTCGATGTGGATGGTGACCGCGATGCGCGTGCACTCACCCGCCAGCGCCTCGTCGACGGAGTTGTCCACGACCTCGAAGACGAGGTGGTGCAGCCCCCGCTCGGCGGTATCGCCGATGTACATGCCCGGGCGCTTGCGTACGGCCTCGAGGCCCTCGAGGACCTTGATGTTCTCGGCGCCGTAGCGCGATTCGGGCGTGCTTTCCCCTGTGCTCATCGACGACAGAAAAGGGTTTCAGCGAGCAAGGCCATTGTAGCTCGCCGAGGCTCCAGGCGCCATACGGGATACACTAAAAAACGTCCACTATTACAGATACTTACAGCTATTTACCGGAGGGCGTAAAACGCCTGCTGAGCGCTGCCGGGCTTGCGTCCTCAGCTAGAGGCGCATCGGCATCACCACGTAGGTGTACTCCGGGTCGCCGCTACCGGTTACGACGCCGGGTCCGACCTCATCGGTGACGCCGAGCTCGATCACCTCGCCCTCCGCGTGCGCACTCAGCACCTCGATCAGGTAGCGCGCGTTGAAGCCCACCGTGAGGGGCTCTCCGCCGTAGGAGATCTCGATGTCCTCGGAGGCCTCCCCCTGCTCGGGGTTGCTGGCTGACGCCTCGAGTCGTCCCTTCTCGAGATGGAGCTTGACGCCACGCGAGCGCTCGCTCGCAAGGAGTGAGATGCGACGCAGCGCTGCGAGGAGGTCGTCGCGGTTGAAGCGGGCCTTGGCGCGGACTGCACCCGGAATGACCTGGCGGTAATCCGGGAACTCTCCCTCGACGAGCCGCATGAAGAATGAAACGGTTGGCGTGCTCAGGCGCACATCCTTGGCCGACACCAGGAGCGTCACATCGCCCTGATCGACATCCTCCAGCAGCTTGCGCGCCTCGACCAGCCCCTTGCGCGGCATGATCACGCCGCGCTCCGGACTGGGGCCCGGCACGCGGCGATCGATCTTGGCCAGGCGGTGACCGTCGGTCGCGACCATACGCAGCACTCCACCTTCCCCACCCTCCATGAGCACGCCCGAAAGGTTGAAGCGGGTCTCGTCGGTGGACACCGCGAACAGCGTCTTGTCGATCATCTCGCGCAGCGTGGCCGCAGCGACTTCAATCGCCACCGCCCCCTCCGACTCCACCCCGAGCGGTAGTTCTGGGAAGTCCTTCGGATCGAGGCTCACGACCTTGAACTTCGAGCGGCCGGCGAGCACGTCGACCCACCCGGCCGTAGAAGCCTTGAGCACCAGCGCCTCGGCCGTGACTTCCCGGCCGATCTCGTAGAGCTTGCGCGCGTTCACCGTGACGGCACCCTTCTTCTTCACCTCGGCGGGAACCCGCACACGCAGACCAACCTCCATGTCGGTCGCGGTGAATGAGATGCCCCCTTCCGTCGGGTCGAGCAGGACGTTGGCCAGAATCGGAACGGTGCTCCGTCGCTCGACCACTCCCTGCACGAGGTAGAGCCCGCGCGTCAGATCCTCCCGTCGGATGCTCACTTCCATGGCCACCTCACCTCCGCGGTTATCCCCGCTGTCCCCTCTGCCTAGTGAGAACGGTTAATCTTCTCATTCGAGGATCTCGTTGTCGTCGTAGGTACTGTGGACGACGTGGAGAAGTCCACAAGCCTTCTGAATCCTGTAGTGAAGGACGTGGGTCTTGTCCACCATCCGGTGTGTGTTGTTCCCCGTCTCTACTGTCCTCGTAGGGTTCGCTCGAGACACTCGACCGTTGCCCGCAGCGCCGCGTCGTCCTTCAGCCGGCGCTCGGTTGTCGTGACAGCATGGATGACCGTCGAGTGGTCGCGATGGAATGCCTGCCCGAGTTGTGGGAACGACGCGCCGAGCAGCCTTCGACAGAGGTACATCGCGAGCTGCCTCGGCATGGCAACGTTCTTGCTCCGGCGCTTCGAGTGAAGATCGTCTGGCCGAAGCGAGAAGTGGTCGCACACCACCCCGAAGATATCGTTGAAGCTGACCGGGCGGCGCCTGCCCGCTGCCACGGCCTGCAGGACCTCGCGGACGAGGTCGACGGTGATCGGTCGGCGATGGAGCGAAGCATACGCACCGAGTCGCGTGAGCGATCCCTCCAGCTCACGGACGTTGGAGGCGATGTGGCCGGCGATGAAGAGGGCCACCTCGTGATCCAACGGGATGCCCTCTAGGTCAGCCTTCTTCTCCAGGATCGCCACCCGCGTCTCCACGTCGGGCGGCTGGATGTCCGCGATCAGACCCCACTCGAAGCGGTTGCGCAGCCGCTCTTCGAGGTCCGGGATGTCCTTCGGGACCTTGTCGGAGGTGAGGACGATCTGCCGCCGCAGCTCGTGAAGGGTGTTGAACGTGTGGAAGAACTCCTCCTGCGTGCGCTCCCGGCCGGCGAGCAGCTGCACGTCATCGAGGATCAGGACGTCGACCCGCCGGAAGCGCTGCTTGAACTCGCCCATCCGGTCGTTGCGCAGCGAGGCGATCAGGTTGTCGATGAAGGTCTTCGACGAGAGGTAGCCGATCTTCAGGGCGGGTTGCTTCTCCTGGATCTCGTGGCCGATGGCGTTCACCAGGTGCGTCTTGCCGAGACCCACACCGCCGTAGATGAAGAGCGGGTTGTAGTGGTCACCGGGCTGGCTCGCGACCGCCTTCGAGGCGGCATGCGCGAACTGGTTCGACGCCCCGACCACGAAGTTGGCGAACGTGTACTTGGCGGTCAGCTCCGAGTAGAGCGCCCGGCGGTCGGGACGCGTGCGGGAAAGGTCCGGGAAGAGCTCGCCCTGATTGCGCGACGGCAGCTCGAGCGCGACGTGGCGCGACCCGATCACCGCGGCCACCGCCTCGCGCAGCTGGGGCAGGTAGTTGTCGGTGACGCACACGAGCAGGAGCTGGTTTGGAGCTTCCAGACGGAAGTCCGTCGACGTGAGATCGAGTGGACGCAAACGCGCGACCACATGCGACAGCTCATCGGCGCTCACCTCCTCCGCCATGCGCTCGAGGATCCGTCGCCACAGCGCCTCGAGCGAGGCGACGGGCACGTTGCGCCTCCCCCTGTCCACAGCTGTTGATAGAGTGGATTCCGCCATCGTTTCGCTTCCTTGGGTATGAGGTTCGTCGAGGAGTCGAGAAGGCCGTGACCGTTCCGAGCCTTCGCTCGGCGGACGAGCCGCGGTGGAGCGTGCGAGAGCAGGGCTAGGCTGCACGACGTTCCTGGGAGCGGCGGAGGTTCAGGGAGCGCGCCCACTGTAAGCGATCTGCCCGCTGCGCCGCAAGAGAGATCGTACATGTGGGTCACGCTTGACGCCTGCCGGGCCGGGTGTCACGTTCGCCGAACGTGGCACACGAGTCCGAGCGTCTCTATGCGCATGCGTGTCGCGTGATCCCGGGCGGCGTGAACAGCCCGGTGCGGTCGTGGAAAGCGGTCGGGGGGCAGCCGCTCTTTCTCCAGCGCGGCCGCGCTGCGGAGGTGGTCGACGCGGACGGGCGGGCCTATCTCGATTTCCTCGGGTCGTGGGGCGCGCTCATCCTCGGCCACGCGCCGCCACCCGTGAGCGCGGCCATCGCGCAGCGGGCGGCGGCGGGAACCAGCTTCGGGGCGCCCACCGGCGGCGAGGTCGAGCTGGCCCAGCACCTCGTCGATGCGCTCCCGTCCGTCGAGCAGGTTCGTCTGGTGAACTCGGGGACCGAGGCGACGATGAGCGCGCTGCGTCTGGCACGTGCGGCCACCGGCCGCGAAGCGGTCCTGAAGTTCGCGGGCTGCTATCACGGACACGTCGACGCGCTCCTCGTCCGCGCCGGCTCGGGCGCGCTCACGCTGGGGGTCCCGGACAGTCCGGGCGTACCGGCGAGCGTCACGGCACTCACGTGGACCGCGGAGTTCAACGACGTGGCGGGAGTGCGGGACTTTCTGCGAGCGCGCGCGCAAGAGCTGGCCGCCGTCATCGTCGAGCCCGTGGCGGGCAACATGGGTGTCGTGCCGCCGGAACCCGCGTTCCTCGAGATGCTGCGGGAAGAGACCGCTCGCGCCCACTGCCTGCTCGTCTTCGACGAGGTCATCACAGGCTTCCGCGTCGGGTGGGGCGGCGCGCAGGGTCGCTACGGCGTGACCCCGGACCTCACCTGCCTCGGCAAGGTGATCGGCGGTGGACTCCCGCTCGCCGCCTTCGGAGGCCGCCGCGACCTGATGGAGCAGCTCGCCCCGACGGGTGCCGTCTACCAGGCCGGCACCCTGTCCGGGAATCCGCTCGCAGTGGCAGCCGGCCTGGCCACGCTCGACACGCTCCGCCAGACGCCTGGCGCCTACGATCGCCTCGAGCAACTCGGCGCCCGGGCAGAGGAGGTGCTCGGGCAGGCACTCGCGGCTGCCCGGCTGCCCGCGTGCGTCAACCGCGTCGGCTCGATGCTCACGCTCTTCTTCGGCGTCGAGCGGGTGCGCGACTACGGCGACGTGCGCCGAGCCGACGTCGCTGCCTTTGCGCGCTTCTTCCACGGGATGCTGGCGGAGGGCGTATACCTTCCTCCGTCGCAGTTCGAGGCGATGTTCCTCTCCCTGGCACACACCGAGGCGGACATCGATCGCCTGGGTCGAGCGGCGCGCACGGTGCTGGCGGGCCGTTGATTGCCGCCCCCGAGCCCGCTCGTCCGCTACGGCCGTTACGGGACATTGGCCTTCGAGTTCTCCGGCACGATCGCAGGCGGCGCGGTCGTCGGCTACCTGCTCGATCGCTGGCTCCACACGGAACCCTACGCCGTGACTCTGTGCACGCTTCTCGCCGTGGCGGGCGGCTTCGTGCGGCTGATCCAGGTCCTCCGCCGTTTCGAACGGCTCGATCGTGAGCCCCAGCCTTAGCCGGCTGCAGGCGCGACACTGGATGCTGGTCGCGCTGGCCGCCGCCGCCGGGGGCCTTGCCGGACGGGCCGGCGGGGTGGTGCTCGGCGGCGGGGCAATCGGCCTTTCGGTCGCGCTGTATGTCGTGGCGCTTGGCGCCTTCCTCCGCAGCCGGCGCTCGCGCCTTGCTATTGGAATCCTGTTTGTTAAACTCGCGGCGCTTCTGGGCCTGGGCTGGCTCGCCTTCGCCTCGAGGCGATTTCATCCGGACCCGATCGGTTTCGCGGTGGGCGTCAGCTGCTTTCCGGTGGCGGCCGTCTGGGAGGGGTTGCGGGCGCGAGGGGGCTGATGGAGGAGCATAAACCGTTCACCTGGCTCGGCGCGCTGCCGTACCCGGAGCACGCGCTGACTGCCGGCCTGGTGGCGATCCTGATCGTCGGCTTCGCGGCCCTGGTGCGCCCGAAGCTCGCCGCCACCGAGGCCGCGATCACGCCCGACCCTCGCGTGTCTGCCCGGAGCTGCGCCGAGGTCTTCGTCGAGTTCATCAGTGGCCTGGCCGAGGGCGTGATCGGGCACCACGCCGAGCGCTACGTGCCGCTGCTCGCCAGCTTCTTCATCTTCATCCTCGTCGCCAACCTGATCGGCCTGGTTCCCGGCTTCACGCCGCCCACCGCCGACTTCAACATCACCCTCGCGCTCGGCACGGTCGCCTTCGTGGCTTACCACGTCGCCGGCACGCGCGAGCATGGCTTCAAGTACCTGCAACACTTCCTCGGTCCGGTGGTCTTCCTGGCGCCCCTCATGCTGGTGGTCGAGCTGTTCAGCCACATGTTCCGGCCGGTGTCCCTCGGCATCCGGCTCTTCGCGAACATGTTCGCCGACCATCAGGTGGTCGAGATCTTCACGGGCCTCACGAAGGTGGGCGTGCCGGTGATCTTCTACGTGCTCGGCGCGTTCGTCGCCGTCGTGCAGGCGTTCGTCTTCACGATGCTGAGCGCCATCTACATCGCGCTCGCCGTCGCGCACGATCATTAGGAAGCACGGCCAGAGCAGGACTGGGCCGCCGTCCCGGCGGGAGCGGCGAGGATAGAGGAGAGGAAGGGATGCGGGCGGTCCGGAAGGGAAGCAGATGAGGCGTCTCGGAGGGTTGGTGCTGGCGGTACCGTGGCTCGCTTTCGCGGCGAGCCCGACACTCGCGGCGGAGGCGGCGGCCGAAGGGGGCGGAGGGATATGGTACAAGGGCCTGATCGCGCTTGCGGCCGGGCTCGGTCTCGGCCTGGCGGCCTTCGGCGCCGCGCTCGGCCAGGGCCGCGCGACGGCGGCGGCGATGGAGTCGATCGGTCGCAACCCGAACTCGGCCGATCGCATCTTCACGCCTCTGATCGTGGGTCTGGCGCTGATGGAAGCGCTTGCGCTCTACGCGCTGGTGATCGCCTTCTTCCTGCAGGGGAAGGTCTGACGCAGCGCCGTGCCGGCCGGACCTCGGGCGCGCCCGGCCGGCACGGCGTCGATATCAGGACTTCTTGCCGGTCTGCGCGAAGAACGCCGAGAGGAGCTGGTCCATGCGGGCTGAGCCGCACTTGGGACACTTCGGCCGGCGCGTCTCATGTTCCTGGATCGACATCACGACCTGGAACTTCCGGTTGCATTTCCCGCACCGGTACTCGTAGGTCGGTATGGCGGGGGCGTTAGTGGAAGCCCCTCGGGAACACAACTGCTGGGAGGTGGGGTATGTGGTGGAGCATGCCTGAAACGGAAGCGCGCGCGCCGGGAAGCGGAACGCGCCGGCTCGCGCTCGCCGGCACGATCGAGCGCCAGCAGCGTACCGTGCTCACGTCGCTGGCGCTGGCCGACGTGCAGCCGAACCCCGATCAGCCCCGCAAGCACTTCGCGCCCGACAAGCTGGCCGAGCTCGCCGATTCGATCAAGGCGCGCGGCCTGCTCCAGCCGATCATCGTCCGCCGGGTGGAGAGCGGCTACCAGCTTCTGGCAGGCGAGCGGCGCTTCCGGGCCGCGCAGCTCGCGGGCCTCGACAAGCTGCCGGCGCTCATCCGCGCGGCCGATGATCCGCTCGAGGTCGCCCTCATCGAGAATCTCCAGCGCGAGGATCTCTCTCCCCTGGAGGAGGCCGAGGGGCTGGCGCTGCTGATCGAGCGCCACGGCTACAGCCACCGCGAGGTCGCGGAGCTGCTCGGCAAGAGCCGGCCGTACGTGTCGAACACTCTCGCGCTCACCCGCCTGCCCGACGCCGTGAAGGCGGACCTTCGCCGCGACGGCCCCGGCGTGTCGCGGGAGCTGCTGATGGGAGTGGCGCGCGAGGAGGATCCCGAGGCTGCGCTGGCGCTGTGGCGGCGGCTGCAGCTCGATCTGCTCTCGGTCCGCCGCTTCCGCGCCGAGAAGGAAGGTGCGGCGAGCGAGCGGCCCGTCGTGCTCGACGTGCTCGCCGCGGCCCGCCGTCTCAACCGCGCGCTGGCGCGGCTCATCGCCGACGGAGTGCCCGCGGCCGAGGGTCCCCACCTGGTTCGGACGCTGCGCCGGACCGAGCGGCTCGTGCAGCGGCAGCTGGCCGCTCTCGGGGCGGGAGGCCCGTGATGATGCGGGACGCCCTGCTGGCGAACCCGGCGCTTCGCCTGTTCGCGATCGTCTCGCTGATCCTGGTGCTCAAGATGGCGGCCGTCGGGCTCTACACGAGCACCATGCGTATCGGGCGCAAGGTGTTCGCGACCCCCGAGGACTACGCGCTGCAGGGGCTGCAGGCGAAGGCGGTGAGCGATCCCGACATCGAGCGCGTCCGCCGGGCGCACCAGAACGATCTCGAGAACATCCTCCCCTTCTTCCTCGTCGGCTTCTTCTTCGCGCTCACCCGCCCGCCGCTCCTCGCGGCTCAGATCTTCTTGATCGGCTTCGCCGTGGCGCGTATCCTGCACAGCGTCTTCTACATCCGCGCCATGCAGCCGCACCGGACGATCGCCTTCACGCTCGGCTCGGTGCTGAGCGGCGTGATGCTCGTGTGGACGCTGGTGGCGCTCCTGCGGGCGGCGTAGGCCGCGCACCTCGGGATCACCGCCACCGCGGAGGACGCTTCTCCGCGAAGGCCCGGATGGCTTCACGCCACTCGTCGCGCGCGAAGCCGCGGATCAGCTCGCTCATCTCGTACTCGAGCGCGTCCGGCAGGTCGTGCGACCGGCCGTATTCGATGCACGCCTTCTGTGCGCCGAGGGCGGCCGGCGGCAGCGCGAGCAGGCGGTCGACGAAGGCCGCGACCGCGGCGTCCAGCTCGTCTCGCGGGACGACCCGATGGACCAGGCCGAGCTCGAGCGCCCGGAGCGCCGGCACACGTTCGCCGAGGAGCAGGATCTCGGTGGCCCGCGTCATCCCGATGATACGCGGCAGCCAGAACGCCGCCCCGCTCATCGAGCACATGGCGCGCGGCACGCGTACGTCACCCAGCTCGGCGTCCGCCGCGGCGATCCGGAAATCGCAGGCGAGCGCCAGGTCGAACGCGGCGCCGAGCGTGTAGCCGTTGAGCGCCGCGACCACGGGAAGCCTGACGCCGCGCAGCCGGGTGATGAGACGGTGATGGCCGCGACGGATGTCCTCGGCAGGATCTGCGCCGCCCATGTCGATCAGGTCGTCTCCGGCCGAGAACGCCCGGCCGGCGCCGGTGAAGACCAGAGCCCGCAGGTCGTCCAACAGAAGCGTGTCGAGGGCGGCATGGATCTCACCGAGCATCCGGAACGTGAAGGCGTTCAGCTTCTCGGGCCGATTCAGCACGATCGTGGCGACCGGCCCGTCGCGACGGCAGAGAATCTGCTCGTAGGTCATGACCGCCTTATACCGCCAGCCGGCGCGATGCGGCCACGCCCGCCGTGGCGCTTCGTTACAGCGCCGGTCACGTTTCGTTACCGTTGTTTCAGGACGCCAGGCGTACACCGGCCATCCGCCTGCATCCGGCAATGGCACGACATCTGCTGTGCCCCCGTGCTCGTAGAGGGGTGAAGGGAGCGATCAATGGAAAGCCACGCGAGGATGATCGAAGCGAGCGGCGGGGGCGTCGAGCTCGCGCCCGAGACTGTCCTGCCATCACAGTTCTTCGATCGCTTGCAGGTCGATGCCTCGCTCCAGCCCGAGAAGCGTCTCATGCTCGCCGTGCTGGAGGACGCCGTCGGGACGTTCCAGAAGTACGTCAACGTCTCCAGCCGTTACGGGCGCCGCCTCTTCAGCGAAGCGGAGGAATGGTTCGCATCGCCGGATGCCGACTGGCCGTTCGCTTTCGTGAACGTGTGCCAGGCCCTGGGTCTCGACGCCGAGTATCTTCGGGCGGGGCTGTGGCGCTGGCGCGACCGCCAGCCGCGGCGCGGCGAGGACGCCACCAAGGTGGTACGCTTCCCGTTCCGTCGCGTGAACGGCAGCCGCCACTCCGTCACCGGACGACCCGTGGGCCTCAGGCGCTCGGCCTGACGATCGGCTGCCGCGCTGGGCGGCGGGCCCCATCCTGTGATACTCGGGTGGCTCCGCCCGATGCAGCCCGTCGTGTCCCGGCGCTTGTCCAACACCGCAGCGTACGCGTGCCCGCGCCGGCCCGGGGGGCGCGACAGCGGCCCTCAACTCCTGCTCACTGTGGCGGCATGACGGCGTCCCTCGTGGCCGAGGTTCGAGGGCGGGATGCCCGGGCTCACTGAGCGCGACGCGGCGGCGCCCGGCCTCGAGGCCCTGCTCCGCTGGGTGCGGCCGACCTTCGCCTACGCGGCGAACGCGCGACCGACGCTGGAGATCGGGTACTTCGCCAACGTCGTGCCCGTCGCGCCGAACCTCGGCGTCGCCATCTCCACGGACGGTGTCGGCACGAAGCTGCTCGTGGCGCAGGCGGCCGGGCGCTTCGACACGGTCGGAATCGACTGCGTCGCGATGAACGTGAACGACATCCTCTGCGTCGGCGCACGGCCGGTCGCGGTCGTCGACTACGTGGCCCTCGAGGAGGCCGCGCCGGCGCTCCTCGACGCCCTCGGACGGGGCCTCGCTCGGGGCTGCGAGCTCGCCGGCGTGGCGTGCCCGGGCGGCGAGCTGGCTCAGGTGCGCGAGATGCTGCGCGGAGCGCGCCCCGGCAGTGCGGTCGACCTGGTCGGCACGGCGATCGGGACGGTCGCGCTCGATCGCGTGATCGCGGGACAGGACGTCCGCGCCGACGACGTGCTGGTGGGGCTCGAGAGCGCGGGACTGCACTCGAACGGCTACACGCTCGCCCGTCGCGCTCTGCTCGAGCGGGGTGGCCTGGCGCTCGACGACCACGTGCCCGAGCTCGGCTGCGCGCTCGCCGACGAGCTCCTGCGGCCGACCCGCATCTATGTGCGGCCCGTGCTCCCGCTGCTCGAGGCTGGCCTGCCCATTCGCGCCCTCGCCCACCTCACGGGCGACGGTCTGTTCAACTTGACCCGCACGGTGCGTGCCGTGGGGTTCGACGTCGAACGCTGGCCCGAGGTGCCGCCGATCTTCGGCCTCGTGCAACGTCTCGGTGGGATCGCGGACGAGGAGATGTACCGGGCGTTCAACATGGGAGTGGGCTTCGCGCTCGTGGTCGCACCGGAAGGTGTCGATCGGGTGTCGGCCGCGCTCGCCGAGGCGGGCCTACGGGCACACGTTCTCGGGCGCGCCGTGGACGACCCCGAGCGCACGATTCACTTCCGGCCCCGGCGGTTGGTGGGCCGGGGTGGCCGATTCACGCGCGCCTGATCCCGGGGCTCAGGAGACGGGCTCGATCAGGACGCGAGCCACGCCACGCTGCACCATGCCGAGCACGCGCGCGGCGCCGTAGGACACGTCGATGTCTCGGTGACGCCGGAAGGGCCCGCGGTCCGTGATGGTCACGAGCACCGAGCGCCCGTTCACGAGGTTCGTCACGCGGACCGTGCTGCCGAGCGGAAGCGTCCGGTGCGCACAGGTCATCCGGTGCAGGTCGAAGCGCTCGCCGCTCGCGGTCGGGCGACGGTGAAAGGCGGCGCCGTACCAGGAGGCCCTGCCGACCCGTGCCGCCGGCGGCGCTTCTTGCTCGGCTGCCACGACGGCTGCCCCGACCAGGAGGATCGCCATGAGCAAGCCCGCCGACACCGGTAGTAGATGGCGGCGCGGCGGATAAAAAAAGAGCCGGGGGATCGCTCCCCCGGCCCTGCTGGGCTCGGTCTGCATGATCCCGCTCCTTGAACGCCGGCGAAGTTAGCTGACGGGTTCGGGCTCAAAGAGCGTGGCCCGTCCAGGTCTCCCTGGATTGACCCCCAAAAGCTGGGTCCTCCGCTCCCCTGTCGGGGATTAGGCGCGTATGTCGATCTTCCAATTTTATGCCGCAAACCCCTGAAAAGGGTCAAGCACGGCTCATCCGAAGGCCGGTCAGCACATACAAATCCTTTCGAATTCAACTGCTTGAGGGTAGGTTCGCGAGGGCCTCGCAGGCCGCACCGGGCGTGTGCGGACTACTGATTCTCGTCGTCGGCGTCCCAGTTGCCCTTGATCGGCGGCAGGAGCGGGGACTTGTAGTGCGGCGTCCGACTGGGAGTCGGCTTGCGGTAGACGAACTCGGTCTCACAGCCGGCGCACGTCGCGCGCAGACCTCCCGCCAGGCGCTTCAGGCGCACGGTGACGATTTCGCCGTTGCCGTGCCTGTGCTGGATCGCGGGGTACTCGGCGACGTAGACCGTCCGCATGTGCCCTCCTCAGCTAAATGCGCGGTTCGCACTGCTTGTCAATCGAACGCGGGCGCTCCGACGCGGGCGTTGCGCATTGGGGGGGCCGGTGCAACCATCCGGCCGTGGAACACGCGTCGACGCCGAACCGTCTCGCCAACGAGACGAGCCCATACCTCCTCCAGCACGCCCACAACCCCGTCGATTGGTATCCGTGGGGCGAGGAAGCTTTCGCGCGCGCGCGCGCCGAGAACAGACCCATCCTGCTCTCGGTCGGATATTCCTCCTGCCACTGGTGTCACGTGATGGAGCGGGAGTCGTTCGAGAACGAGAGCACCGCGCGGCTCATGAACGATCTGTTCGTGAACGTGAAAGTGGATCGTGAGGAGCGCCCGGACGTCGACGACGTCTACATGAGAGCCGTCCAGGTGCTCACCGGGCGCGGCGGTTGGCCGATGACCGTCTTTCTCACGCCCGACGGCAAGCCCTTCTATGGCGGGACCTACTTCCCCCCGGTCGACCGCCACGGCCTGCCGGGCTTTCCGCGCCTCCTGCAGGCGGTGGCGCGCGCCTATCGCGACCAGCCGGACGAGGTTGCGAGGTCCGTCGACCGGATCCTCTCCGCGCTCGAAGGTGTCGAGCAGCCGCGGCCGAGCGAGGGCCCGCTCGACCCGACGCGGCCGCGGCGAGCCGCCGAAGGCCTGCTCGGTCTGGTCGACCGGCACCATGGGGGGCTCGGTGGGGCGCCGAAGTTCCCGCACGCGGCCGTCTTCCAGCTCCTGCTCCGCCACTACCGGGCGACCGGCCGCCGCGACTTCCTGGACGTCGTGCGCCTCACCTGCGAGCGGATGGCGCACGGCGGCCTCTACGACCAGATCGGCGGGGGTTTCCACCGCTACACGGTCGACGGCGAGTGGCTCGTGCCGCACTTCGAGAAGATGCTCTACGACAACGCCCAGCTCCCGCGCCTGTACCTGGAGACGTTCCAGGTGACGGGTGAGCCGTGGCTCCGCCGGATCGCCGAGGAGACCCTCGACTACCTCCTGCGCGACATGCGCGATCCCGAGGGCGGGTTCTACTCGGCCACCGACGCGGACAGCGAGGGGGAGGAAGGCAAGTACTTCGTGTGGACGCCGGCGGAGGTCGCGCGCCTCGTCGACGCGCGCGACGTCGAGCTCGTGTGCCGGTACTGGAACATCACGCCGGAGGGCAACTTCGAGGGCAAGAGCATCCCGCACGTGACCGTGTCGGTCGAGACGGTGGCGAAGATGTTCGGGCGAAGCCCCGAGGATGCGGCCAGCGCGCTGGCGCGGGCCCGTGCGCGCCTGCTCGCGGCGCGCGCCGAGCGCGTCCCTCCCCTGCGCGACGAGAAGGTCCTGACCAGCTGGAACGCGCTCGCGATCGGCACGTTCGCCGAGGCGGGGCGCGTGCTCCGCGCCCCGCGGTTCGTCGACGCCGCCGTCCGGGCCGCCGAGTTCGTGTGGACGCGGCTCCGCGCCGGCGGGAAGCTCCTCCACGTCTGGGCGGGCGGCCAGGCCAAGCAGGACGCCTACCTCGACGACCACGCCTTCCTCGCGGCCGCGCTCGTCGACCTCTACGAGGCCACCGGCCACCCGCACCATCTGGCGCGCGCCCGCGAGCTGGTCGCCGCGCTGGACGCCCGCTTTCACGACGGGGCGGCCGGCGGCTACTTCTTCACGGCGGTGGACGCGGAGCGGCTGATCACGCGCCAGAAGTCCGGTACCGATGGGTCCGTGCCCGCGGGCAACGCCGTGGCTGCTCACGCCCTGCTCCGCCTCCATCACCTCACCGGCGAGGCAGGCTACCGCACGCGCGCCGAGGAGATTCTCCGCCTCTACCACGATGAGGCGGCGAAGAACCCGTTCGCGTACGCCCACCTCCTCCAGGCGCTCGAATTCTCGACCGAGGGACCGACCGAGGTGGTCGTCGTGGGCGCCTCGGGCGCACCCGACACTGAGGCTCTGTGGTCGGCCATCGCGCCCGTCTACCTGCCGCATCGGGTCTTGGTGGCGTCCGACCCGGAGGCGGCCGAGACGCTGTCGCCGGCGCGAGACCGGCCGGCCGTCGACGGACACGCGACCGCCTACGTGTGCCGCAATTTCACCTGCTCGCCGCCGGTCACCGATCCCGCCGCGCTCCGGGCTCTGCTTGAGGCTGCCAATGGCTGAGGGTCCGGCGTCCCTCGAGCCGGCGGCCTTCCTGCGAGAGCACGTCGCGGACCGCCTGCGCAAGCGAATCGCGGACCTGCGCGCGCAGGTCGCCCGCCTCGAGCGGGAGCTGGAGGACCGCTTGGCGGCGGAGGCAACCCTGGAATTCGTGCTCGAGGGCGACGGCGGAGGCGCCTGGTTCGTGAACGTCCACGGCGAGGACGTGCGCGTCGAGCGCGCGCCGGCCCGGCCCCCACTCATCCGCCTTTCGCAGAGCCGTGCCGACTGGGAGGCGCTCGCCCGGTCCGGTCTCGGCATGGGTGCTCCGCCCGGCGCGGGCGACCTCACCCGGGCACGGATCACGCGGCTCGCCACTTTGAAAGGGACGCTCGAGTTCCGGCTGATCACCGACGACGGCGAGCGACGCGTCCTCGTCCAGTTTGGCCCTGCGGACGCGGCGGGCCCGCGTTGCGCCGTCACGCTCCGGGCCGATGACGCCCGACGGCTGCAGGGCGGCGAGCTGACGCCGCAGGCTGCTTTCCTGCAGGGGGTCGCGCGGCTCGAGGGCGACGTGGCCCTCGCGATGCAGGTGGGCGCGGCGCTCTTCTTTTGAGAGGCTGACGACTACGCGCCCTTGAACAGGGGCGCCCGCCGCTCGCGCTGGGCGGTGAGGCCCTCGCGCAGGTCCGAGCTCTCCCGCACCCGTCGTTCGAGCTCCTCCAGGTCGTCGCGCCGCCACTGGCGCCGTTCATCGGCCGCGCGCTGGACAAAGGCCTTCATGGTGCGGACGGCGAGGGGGGCGTTGTGCGCGACCTGGCGAGCGAGCGCCGCGACGGCGGCGTCCAGGTCGGCGGCCGCCACGACCCGGTTGACGAGGCCGAGGCCGAGGGCGGCGTCGGCACCGATGGGCTCGCCGGTGAAGAGCAGCTCCTTCGTCGCGGCGGCGCCGATGGTCTCGACGAGCTTCCAGGTGAGCGCCACCGGCACGGCGAGCCCGATGCGGGCGAGCGGCATCGCGAAGCGGGCGTTGTCGGCGGCCACCCGGAGATCACAGTGCAATGCCAGCTCGCAGCCCCCGGCGATCGCGTCGCCCTGCACGGCGGCCAGCGTCGGCTGCGGGCAGCGCTCGAGGACCTCGAGGGCGTGCTCGAGGGTGTGCGTCTCCACGGCGCCCCCCGCCCGCTGGGCGGCGAGCTCGGCGAGGTCGAGCCCGGCGCAGAAGGCGGCGCCCGCCCCGCGCACGACGATGACCCGCACCGCCGGTGCGGCGGCGGCGCGCTCGACGGCGGCGCGCAGGTCGGCGATCATGGCGGTGGTCAGCGCGTTGCGCTTGGCAGGGCGGTTCAGGGTGATCGAGCAGACGTGATCCGCAACGGTGGTGTCGATCTCGTCCGCCATGTGAGCCCCCTGGTTAGAAGCGGTCCTTCAGCTGCCGCACTGCCGCGAAGAGCGCCACCCGATCGCCCGCCGGGATATCCGGCCGCCGTGCACGCACGGCGGCGGCGAGCTCGGGGCTGTCCGTGCGCAGGAAAGGGTTGGTGGCCTTCTCCTCGGCGATGGTGCTCGGAACGGTCGGCCGGTGGGCACGGCGGAGCTCCTCGACGGCGGCGAGCTTCTCCCGGAGGGCGCGGTTTCCGGGCTCGAGCGTCGCGGCGAAGCGGAGGTTCTTCTCGGTGTACTCGTGGCCGCAGTAGACACGGGTGTCGTCCGGCAGGGCGGCGAGCTTGGCGAGCGACGCCATCATCTGGGCGGCGTCGCCTTCGAACAATCGGCCGCAGCCGCCCGCGAAGAGCGTGTCGCCGGTGAACACGGCGCGCTCGGCCGGGAAGTGGTAAGCCACGTGACCGCTCGTGTGCGCGGGGATCAGGATGACGCGGCCGTGCAGGCGCCCCACGTCGACCGGGTCGCGGTCGCGGACCCGGTTGGTGATGCCCGGGATGCGGGGCGCGTCGTCCGCGGAGCCGTAGACACGGAGGCCGGGGATCGCGGTCAGGAGGTCTAGGTTCCCGCCCACGTGATCGAAGTGATGGTGGGTGGCGAGCACTACGGCGAGGCGCACGGAGCGGCGACTCACCTCGTTGAGCACCGGCGCCGCCTCGGCGCAATCGACGACGGCGCCCTCCCCGGTCTCCCCGTCGATGAGCAGATAGGCGTAGTTGTCGCTCAGCTGCGGGACCGGGACGATCTCCACGCGCTCGGTCAGTCCTCCGCGGTGATGGTGAGGGGCGGCGCGTCGGGCACGTCCGCCGGGGCGGCAGATGTCGCGGCGATGCCGTTGGTCCGCTGTTCTACGCGAAAGAGACGCTCGCGGAGGCCGGCGGTCTCGACCGCGCGCGCGAGCTGCTCCTTGGACAGGTCGCTGATGCGGCCTTCCAGCCGCGTCAGTCGGTCACGGAACCCGGCCGCCTCGCCGGCGCGCGCGACGTGGTCCTTGCTCGCATCGACCACCCGGCCCTCGAGCCTGGTCAGGCGTTCGCGCAGCGCACCGAGCTCGCCGAGCTTCGTCCCGACCTCCCGGCCGATGTCGGTGAGGCGCTGCTCGATGCGCTCGAGGCGCTGGCGGAACTCGTCGGCGTCGAGCGTGTCGCGCGTCGTGTCGCGGGCGATGTCCGAGATGCGTCGTTCGGCGTGCTGCAGCCGGACCCCTGCCTCTTCGAGACGGGCGAGCGCGACGGACGCCCGCTCCGCGGCGCCGTTCGCCACGGTCTGGAGGGGCAGGACGAGCTCCCGCACGCCTTCCTTGGGGACGTCGGCGAGTCGGTTCTCGAGCGCCCGCACCCGCTCGCGGAGCCGCTCGGCGTCGCGGCGCAGGCTCACGGCGAGACCGCTCACCAGGTCGTCGATACGGCCCGTGAGCTGCTTCTCGACGGCGGCGACGAGGGCACTCACCTGCCCCTCCACCTCGCGACCCGCGTCGACGATACGGCTCTGGAGTCCGTCGCGCAGCGCCTGGGCCTGGTCGACCAGCGCCTTGCTGCCGCCTGCCAGCAGGTCCTGGAGCGTCGCCAGCCGCCCGCGTCTCTCCTCCTTCGCACGCGCCATCCTGTCCTCCTTGGCTAGGTCCCCGGCCCGAGCAGGGTCAAAACGCCCGTGTACTGATGGAGCTGCACGTCGCGCACCCCCGATGCGATCTCGGCTCCGCTGAAGAAGCCGGCCACCGGGAGCGGGCCGAGATGCTGGCGGATGTAGGCCGTGTCGAGCCCCGGCACGCCGTAGAACCGCCGGCCGCGTCCCACGCAGTTGACGTAGAGCGCGCCCGCGGGACGTACCCCCTCGCAGGCGGTCGCCAGACGCCGGAGCGCCTGCTGGAGCTGCTCGCGCGCCGCGTTCGGATCGCGGACGCCGAAGAAGAGCTCCTGTCCGTCGGCGACCTCGCCGGCGACGGCAACCGCACCGCCGTTGGGGTCTATCCCGGTCAGGTGTCGGACCGCGAAATCCTCGCCGCCGCCGATGGCCGCCAGGACGACGGCGAGGGCCCGCCGCGGGTCGGCGAGCAGCGGGCTCGGTACCACCGCGGCAAACGCCTCGTAGGCCGGCCGGCCGTCGAGCTCGAAGACCACCCTGCCGGCCGCACGGGTCACGCGCCGCACCGGGCCCACCCGTCGCACCGCGTGCCCGACGCCGATGCTCGCGCGGAAGTCACCGGTGAGGAGCACGCCGGAGATGGCGTTCGAAGAAACGGCGTCGCCGGCAAAGACGGAGAGCTCGCCGACGCTGCCGTCCTCCGACGCCCCGCCGCCCACGATGCGCACGCCCGGCAGCCGGCGCCCGAGCCCGCGCAGGAGCGGCTCCGGCTCGAGGTTGTAGGAGTCGGTGAAGATCACGAGCAGCCGCTCGCCGCCGGAAGGCGCGTCGGGCTCGCGGTCGACGAACGAGGCGATCTCCTCGGCCACCGCCTCGGCGCGGGCGCGGAGGCCGGGGATGAAGAAATAGCGCGCCGAAACGTCGCCCGCGAGCGCCATGACGGCCACCCCCGGCCCGTCCTCCAGCTCCTCGTCGTCCGCCAGCACGCCGGCCGCGCTGCAGCCGACGACGGCGCGCGTGCCGCACGTGGCGCCTACCGTGCGCGTCACGCGCGTGTAGCCGGGCCCGTGCGGCGTGGTCGCGAACGCCAGCACCGCCTCCGCCTTCGTGAGCCCGGCGGAGTGCAGTGCGGCTTCCGCCGCCTGCGCAGCAGCGCGCTCCGAATCCCGCTCAGCCGACAGTCCAACTCCGACCCGGAGCACCGTCCCTCTCCGGCGTTGAATGGGGAGGCTCTCTTAGAGCAGGAGCGCACGGAAATTGCAAGGGAAATTTCGACGAGAGCGCGTCAGCGCGGGGCCTCGGAGGGGAGCGCGCGCAGCACATCGACCAGCCGCCGGACGCCCCCGCGCAGGTTCTCGACCGAGACGCGTTCGTTCGTGCCGTGCACGGTCCTCTCCTCGTCTTCGGACAGCACGAAGGGGACGAACCCGTAGCTGGCGACGCCGTGCTCGCGGAGGTAGTGGCTGTCGGTGAAGCCCGGCGTGACGCTCGGCACGACCGACGCGCCGCCGAGCTCCTGGGCGGCCATGTGACGGACGGCGGCGATGAGGCCCGAGTCGGGGTCCGAGGACGAGGCGGGAAACGAGAGCAAGGTCTCGATCGAGATGGAATCGTCGCCGATCACGTCGCGCAGCTGGTCGAGGAACTCCGAGGGCTTCTCGCCGGGCAGCAGGCGGCAGTCGAGGTGGGCGCTCGCCTCGGCAGGGATGACGTTCGTTTTCGGACTGCCCTCGAGGACCGTCGGCGTGATCGTGTTCCGGACCAGCGCGTTCTGGCGCGGGTTGCGTGCGAACTCGGCGAGGAAGATGGGGTCATCGAGCGAGGCGGCGAGATGCGCGAACTTGGTGCGGAGGGGCTCCTTCTCCAGGGGTGCCAGCGCGGCGAAGTAGGCCTCTACCGGTCGCACCACGCGGATCGGCGTGCGGTAGCGGCGGATCTTGTTGAGCGCGCGGATGAGCCGCGTGACCGCCGTCTCGGACGGCGGCGTCGAGCCGTGGCCGGCCTCGCCATGGGCGACGAGCTTCACCCAGAAAGGCGTCTTCTCCCCGACGGCCACGTGGACGATCCTGCGACCGCCGGCCAGCAGGTGGATGTGGTCGCCTTCGTTGATGCAGTACTCGGCGTTGCCGACCACGTCCGGCCGGTGGTGTACGAGCCAGCCGGTGCCCGCCTTGCCCCCCGTCTCCTCGTCGGCGGTGGCGAGCAGGATCAGGTCGCGATCGAGGGGCTCGCCGCTGCGCTTGAGGGCGATCATCGCCATCAGCTCGACGGCGGCGATGCCCTTGCAGTCGAGCGCGCCCCGCCCGTACACGAAGCCGCCTTCGCGCGTCCCGGCGAACGGCGGTACGCGCCAGGTCCGCGAGTCGGCGGGCACCACGTCGAGATGCGAGAGCAGGATCACCGGCCGTCCGGCCCCGCGTCCCGGCAGCCGTGCATACAGACTTCCCCGCCCGGGAGAGGACTCGATGACCTCGACGCGGAGGCCTTCGGCCACGAGCTTGCGTGCGAAGGCATTGGCGGCCGCCGTCTCGCTCCCCGGCGGATTGGTCGTGTCGATGCGGAGCACGTCCGCGAGCAGCTCCGCCGTCTCGTCACCGAGCCTGCGCCAGTCGAGCTCGGCCGCGCGCGCCGACGCGGCGACCAGGATGCCGAGCCCGGCGGCGATGAGCAGGACTCGCCGGGAGCTTCTGGCGGCGCAGCGCACCGCGGGCAAATGAGGCAGCACGGGCACGGAAGTCAAGCGAAGCCGCGCCGGGCGCGTGTCCCCGCCGCCCGCCCGGGCGCTGCACCGCGTCAGTCGTGCACTTGCGGCCCGCGTCCGCCGCGAACGCGCGTCCCGCAAGGCGTTGGCGGCCCAACACTTATCAACACCGCGCCTGGCGCGGTCCCACGCGTCGGCGCGCACGCCCTTCCCGAGAGCTGGCGACCGCGAGCGCGGGCGGTTTCCGCTGCGGGATCGACTGGTTGAAGCGCTGAACGGGCACCTGGAGGGCACGCCGCGTCATAACGTGGCAAGCAGACGGGCCGCGCGGGAGTTGTCCACAGCTTCTCCACAGCCGCTTCGGCCGAAGGGCCGAGGTGGGTAGGCCCGCGAGCTAGCAGGCTATGTTGCGGTACACGCCCAAGCACCTCGTCGACTCGGCGTGGTCGTCGCCCGAGCGCTGCGCCGCGTCAGTTGCGCACGTGACGCCTGTTTCTGCCGCGAATCCACGTCCAGCAAGCCTTCCCGCTCGGGACACTTATCAACACCGCATCTGGCGCGGGGTCCGGCGCATCGACCGCTCGCTCCGGGATCGCCGAGGACTCCGAGCCCGCTCGGCCACTGAGGGTAATTTCCCTGCGAGATCAAAGTGTTGAGCCACCAAAGCAGATGGTGAGGAGCAGATCGCGTCATAACGCGGTAAGAAGCTGTTGTTTTCGGGAACGGCGGGACAGGCGTGGGTTATCCACAGCTTGTCCACACCGATTTTTGGGGGGTCACGCTACCGTGGCGCGGTAGCCGGTTCCCACGGCATAGAGCTCCGCCGAGCCACGCCGCGTCGCCTCCGGCCGGGTCGTCCTGACGTCGTCGAACGTCTTCCGGAGCTGCGCCACGAGCGCCGCCTGCTCCGGCCCCATGAAGACCTTCATCAGGAGCCGGCCGCCGGGCCGAAGGAGATGGGGCAGTGCGGCGAGCACCGAAGCAGCCAGCTCGCTCCGCCGGGCCTCGTCCGTCGCAGCCACGCCGGTGAGTTTCGGCGCAAGATCCGAAAGGATCACGTCGGCGGGGCGGCCGAGTCGCTCGCGCGCCGCGCGAATGACGAGCGGATCGCGGACGTCGCCGGCGATCAGCGCGACATTCGCCGCCGGCAGCGGCTCGAGCGGCACCACGTCCACGCCGACCGCCCGGCCTTCGGCGCCGATCCGCTCGACCGCGATCTGCAGCCATCCGCCCGGCCACGCCCCGAGGTCGATGACGTGGTCACCGCGGCGGAGCAAGCGGAAACGCGCCGCCAGCTCGGCGAGCTTGTAGGCACTGCGGGCGCGGTAGCCCGCGGCGCGCGCGCGACGATGGTATGCGTCCTTCGGCCGGTACGTCATCCACGCCGGCGTCCGGCGGCCGGCGCTAGTACGGCTCGGACTCGTCGCCCCGGTACGGTTCGCTGCTGAACGGGTCCTCGTGCGGCACGTGGCCGAAGACGCGTTCGAGCTGCGGCTGCGAGACGGCGAAGTGGATCGGCCTCATTATCAGCCATTCCGTCGCGAAGCCGATCGGATGGACGAGGTACGCCACCAGCCGGAGCGGATGCGACTGCGAGTCGTCGTAGGCGTCGTGCGCCTCGGCGCGCGCGGGCGCGCCCACCACCGCGATCATCAGCCCAAGCCCCAGCCCCAAACCGCAAAGTGCCTTTGTCACGCGACACCTCCCCGCGGCCCGCCATTCGCCGGGCCGCTCCTACCGAAGGTACCAGCGGCGCCCCCGAGCCTCAAGATTGACACCGCGGCGGTCACCGCGCCATGACAGACGCCATGGCGCGCACGTTCCGGCCGCTCCAGCCCCTCAAGGGCTGGCGGCGCGTCGCGGTGCAGGCGTGGCGCCCGCCGCACGACCCGAGCGTGTATGCGACGCTCGACGTCCCCATGGGGCCCGCCCTCGCCTACCTCGACCGGCTTCGCGCCGCGACCGGCGTACGGGTGACGGTGACCCATCTCGTGGCGCGCGGCGTCGCGCTCGCCATCCGCCACAACCCGCAGCTGAACGGGATCGTGGCGCGCGGCCGCATCATGCTGCGCGACAGCGTGGACATCTTCCTGCAGGTCGCGATCGAGGGCGGAAATGACCTCTCGGGCATCAAGATCGCGCGCGCCGACGAGAAGGACGTGCTCGAGATCGCGCAGGAGATGGAGGCGCGCGTCACCCGCCTGCGGCAGCGGCGCGACCGCCAGGTCGAGCGCACGAAGTCGATCCTCGACCGCCTGCCGCTCCGTCTCCTCGGTCCATTCCTGCGCCTGGTGAGCTACCTGGTGTACGACCTCGATCTCGACCTCTCGCGCTTCGGGGTCGTGAAGGACGAGTTCGGGAGCGCGATGGTCACCAACGTCGGCACCTTCGGGCTGGCGCACGCGTACGCGCCGCTCGTGCCGTTCAGCCGCACGCCGCTCGTCGTGCTGATCGGCGAGGTGCAGGACAGGCCCGTGGTGGAGGACGGGCGAGTGGTCGCGCGCCCGATCATGACCCTCGGCGTCACCTTCGATCACCGCTTCATGGACGGCTTCCAGGGCGGCGCGATGGCGCAGCTCTTCCGGACGTATCTCGAGGATCCGGCGCGCTTCGATCAGGTGGAGCCCGAGCCGGCTACACGACCGGCGGCGATACCCAGCCCACGAAGCTGAGCTGCCGGCCGGCACCGGCCCCGTCGCGTCGATACGAGCAGTACCCGGACGCGCACGCCGTGCACGGGCCGAGGACGGCAACTCGCTCGACGCCGGCGCCGCGCAGCAGGAGGCGGGCCGCGGCGCGCAGGTCGAGGTGCAGCCGGCCGCCGCGATGGGACCAGGCCGGCGCGGTGAGGTCGCCGACTCGGGCACGGAAGGCGTCGAGCACCTCGTCCCCCACCTCGTAGCAGCATGCCCCGACGGCGGGCCCGACGGCCGCCTCGAGCGCCCGCGGGGCGACCTGGAATGCCGCCCCGAGCTTCGCGACCGCCGCCTCGAGCACGCCGTCGGCCGCGCCGCGCCAGCCGGCGTGGACCGCCGCCGCCACCCGGCGCTGGCGGTCGATCAGCAGCACGGGCATGCAGTCCGCCGTCACGACACCGAGCAGCTGACCG
Organism: Deltaproteobacteria bacterium; assembly: GCA_005888095.1. Classification (GTDB taxonomy): domain Bacteria; phylum Desulfobacterota; class Binatia; order DP-6; family DP-6; genus DP-3. The sequence goes on from VBKF01000116.1 coordinate 37,867, forward strand.
TCCGTCGCGCTGACGAGCCCGTCCGCCTCACGCGGCGGCCCGGGCGCGGCGGTCTCGACGCGGGTGCCGTGCACCTGGCGCGCCGTGACGACCGGGAGCGGAACTCCGGCGCGTGCGACCACGGCGTCCCAGCCGGCGGCGCCGGCGCATTCGCTCCGCCCGAGAAAGCCGTGGGCGAGGCCCGGGACCGCCCTCCACGGCGCGTACGTCAGCATCGCGTTGCTGGCGGGCACCCGGGGCCTTCGCTATGGTGCGCGACGTGCCGGCGCGTGGCCTCGGGCTGTTCGATCTGATGCTCGCGCTGGCGGTGCTGGCGCTGCTCGTCTACGTCGTGCGGCTCGACTGGCCACGGCGGCCCGATGGTCCTCCTCCCCCCGCGTCGTCGGCCACGGCGGCCCGCTAGCCTCACGGCTTGACGCGCTCGAGCGTCACGTCGGTGTGGCGGAGCAGCTCGTCGAGCGTCGGTCGCTTGTAATCGTGCTCGTAGAAGATGCGGCGGATGCCGGTGTTGATCAGCACCTTCAGGCAGTGAATGCACGGCGTGTGCGTGATGTAGATGTCGGCGTCGCGGATGGTGGCGCCGTTCTTCGCCGCCTGGGCGATGGCGTTGATCTCGGCGTGGATCGTGCGGAAGCAGTTCTCCTCGGTCTCGCCCGCCGGCGTGCGCGACGCATACACCAGACAGCCGACGTCGGTGCAGTGCGGCAGGCCGGCCGGCGCCCCGTTGTACCCGGTGGCGAGGATGTTCTTGTCGCGCACGATGACCGCCCCGACCTTGGCGCGGGTGCAGGTGGAGCGCTCGGCCACCTGCCGCGTGATGGTCATGAAGTACTGGTGCCAGCTCGGGCGCTCGCTCATCAGTATTCTTCGCTCGCGCTCATGGGCTCCTCGCTCACGGCACGATGCGGATCGGCTCCGGGACGAAGGTGAGGATAAAGACGGCGAGGGTTGCCCAAGCCGTGAGCACGCGCCCCGGGCCGAGCGGCCGCGCATCGTCCTGGCTCGGCGGGTGACCCAGCGACACCATGAGCGCCGTGATCGCGGCCCAGAGGAGCCAGCCCGGCCAGCCTCGAAGACCGAGCCAGAGGAGCGTGCCGAGGAGGAGCGCGGGCAGCAGGCTCGTCCGGCGGCCGAGCACGGCGTAGAGCACGTGGCCGCCGTCGAGCTGACCCGCCGGAAGCAGGTTCAGCGACGTGACGAAGAGACCCACCCAGCCGGCGAAGGCGACGGGGTGCAGCATCACGGTGTCCGGGTCCGCACCGAGGACGAGCCGCGTCAGCAGCGTGGTCAGCAGCGAGTCGCCCAGCTCGACGGTGTCGCCGCTCGGCGGCGCGGCGAGCACCGTCGACAGCCGGAGGCCGACGGCGGTCGCGGCCACCGCGACCACGAAGCCCGCCCACGGGCCGGCGGCGCCGATGTCGAACAGCGCCTGTCGATCGGGGAAGCGCGAGCGGATGCGGATGAACGCGCCGAAGGTGCCGACCGGGGGCAGCCCCGGTATGAAGTACGGCAGCGACGCGGCCACGCCGTACCGCCGGCACATGAGATAGTGGCCGGACTCGTGCACGAGCAGGATCGTGATCAGCGTCGCCGCGAAGGGGATCCCGTGGATGAGCTGCCGCGGGTCGGCGATCGGGTCGAAGCCGCGGGCAAGCGTCGACGCCATGGCCGTGGTGAGCGCCGTCGCGGCGAGCAGGAGGGCGTGGACGAGCGGGAAGCGGCGGGTCCCGGCGACGGGCACCGCCCCCACGGCCATCTCGGGCTGGCTCATGAGCTTCGGGACGTCGCCCTCTCCGGCGCTCCGACCGTCACCGGATCGCCCACCCGGGCGCCAAGGACGGCACTCGCCGAGCCATCGCGCACGGCGATCTCGAGAAGTCCCCAGCTGTTCACGACGGCGACCGCCTGGCCGCGCGGTGCCGCGCCGTACGAGACGGCGATGCCGCGCAACCGAGCTCCCGCGATGCTAATGGAAAGATGGGAACGAGGAAAGGCCGCGAGCGCTTCTTCGGTGATGTTCGTCGTGAGGTTCCCGAAGCGGTCGACGTAGATGACCTGACCTCGAAGCCCTTCCGGCACGGGGACCGCAACGGGGACGCTGAGCCGCTCCATGTCGGATGCCGCCCGGCCGAGCGTCCCCGGGTCCGTGCCCGTGGCGAGCGCCGCCGCGACCGGCGCGAACACGTCCCGCCCATGGAAGGTGGCGCTCCGCGGCGAGAGGAAGAAGCGTTCGTCGGTCAGCTCGACGATGCGGCGGGCGCCGCCCGCGGCGAGCGACAGGAGGCCGTTGTCCGGGCCGACCAGCAGCGCCCGATCCGTCACGACACAGAGCGCGCGGCGGCTCGTGCCGACGCCGGGGTCGACCACCGCCACGTGGACCGCGCCGCGCGGGAAATACGGCACGGCATGGCGGAGGACGAGCGCGCCCGCGAGCACGTCCTGCGGCGGAATGCCGTGCGTGACGTCGATCACCGGCACCCCCGGCGCACGCTCGGCGATCACGCCCTTCATGATGCCGACCCACGGGTCGGCCGTGCCGAAGTCCGTCGTCAGGGTGATCAGCGCCATCAGCGGCGGCGCGCGAGCGCCTCCTCCGCGGCAGCCCACAGGAGCGGAACCATGATCTCGTGATGGCCGGTCAGCTGGATGCCGCGGCCGCCGGCGGCGGTGGGGCGAGCCACGACGTTCACGCTCGGACGGTACTGGCGGTGGAAGTCCATGTCGATGGTGGTGAGGTCGCGCACTGGATGGCCGAGGTTACGGGCCAGGTTGAGCGCCTTCACGAAGACCTCGGGGAGGACGACGGCCGAGCCGAGGTTCATATAGACGCCCCCCGCGAGCCGCGCGACCACGCCCGCGAGCAGGTGAAAGTCGCGCAGGCTGCCGAGCCCCACGGCGGCGCCGTCCGCGCTCGGATGCATGTGGATGATGTCGGTCCCGACCGCGACGTGCACCGTCACCGGCGTCCCGGCTCGCGCCGCAGCGGCGAGGATGCTCGTGCGGCCGAAGGGCAGGCGCTCGCGCAGCATCGCTCGGCCGACCGCCTCGCCGAGGCCGAGACCCTGGCCGACGCCGTCGCAGATGGCCTGATTCAGGAACGCCCCGGTCTCGTGCGCCATCCCGAAGGTGCCGCGGTCGAGACCCGGTCCGACATCCTCCGAGGTCCGCCCGCCCCAGGCGAGCTCGAAGTCGTGGATCAGACAGGCGCCGTTCATGGCGATGGCGGCGAGCCTCCCGCGCGCGACGAGGTCGGCGACGAGCGGACCGAGGCCGACCTTGATCACGTGGGCGCCCATGCCGAGCACCACCGGCCGCCCATTGCGCAGGGCGCGCGCGATGCGCGCCGCAGCCTCGCGCAAGTCGTGCGCCGCGAGGATGTCCGGCAGGCCGTCGAGGAGTCCCCGGACCGTGAGCCCGGCGCGCACGGGCCGGCCGAGGGCGGCCGCCAGCACCTTGCTCGGCCGGCGCGCGAGCGGGACGGTGCGGACGCGGCTCGGGTCGATCGGGGCGATGGCGCGGCGCGGCCGGAGCGCGCGCGCCCGGCGGCGCGTCACGCTCGCGCCTCGAAGAGGCGGCGGTCGACCAGCTCGCAGATGACGTGCCCGGCGAGGATGTGCGTCTCCTGGATGCGGGCGGAGTGCGTGGAGGCCGAGACCCGGAGACACACCTCGACCATGGTCGCCAACGGCCCGCCGTCGCCGCCGGTCAAGCCGACCGTCCGCACCTCGCGCTCGCGGCACGCCTCGACGGCGCGGAGCACGCTCGGCGAGCGGCCGCTCGTCGAGATGGCCAGCGCCACGTCGCCGCGCTCGCCGAGCGCGCGCACCTGCCGGGCGAACACCTGCTCGTATCCATAGTCATTCGCGATTGCGGTGAGGGCGGACGTGTCGGTGGTGAGCGCCACGGCCGGAAGCGCCGGCCGTTCGCGCGAGAAGCGCCCGACGAACTCCGCCGCGATGTGCTGGGCGTCGGCCGCGCTGCCGCCGTTGCCGAAGAGGAGGACCTTCCGTCCGGCGCTCAGCGCCTCCGCGACGAGGTCGATCGCGCGCTCGAGGGCTGCCGCGTTCTCCTCGAGGAATACCTCGCGCGCCCGGGCGCTCTCCGCGAACAGGCGCCGGATCTCCGCCTGGGTGGCGGTCGCCATCAGCCGACCTCGGGCGCCGGCGGGATGATGTGCTCGACGAAGAAGCGCAGGACGTCGAGGGGCGTGATGATGCCGACCAGCCGGCCCTCGCGCGCCACCAGCACGTGGTCGACCTGGCGGTCGCGCATCAGCGCCATCACGTTCTCGGTGGTCTCGAACTCGTCGATCACCGTCGGCTCGCGCGCCATGATGTCGCTGGCCGGCCGGTCAGCGTTCGAGCTCTGCAGGAGCGCGGTCATCAGGTCCTTCTCGCTGAGAAAGCCGAGGACCTGCCCGTCCCGGTCGACGACCGGAACCCCCCCGAATCGCCCGGCGACGAGGATGCGGGCCACGGCCTCGAGCGACGTGTCCGGGCTGACGGCGGTCACGCGCTCGGTCATGATGGTGCGCGCGTGGCCCTTCATTCATGGAGCCTCTACTGGACGCCTGCGGGGGCGTCAATTGGCGGCGGGTGCAG
>VBKF01000117.1 GCA_005888095.1 Deltaproteobacteria bacterium
TCCTGGTAGTTCACGGCGATGGAGTGTCTGATCCGCTCGGCATCATGAGCCGAGAGGCCATACGCCCTTGCCGTCTCGATTACCGAGAGCGGGCGAGGCGGGGTGCTGACGATCGGGAAGGGCTCCTTCATTTTGGTGTTCCCTCTACTCCATGATGCCCATGAGCGCGACCGGGGACAAGGGAAGCTTTGGCCAGGGTCGATCGTCCTCCGAGAGACTCCCTGTGGCGGCTCGCGTACACCTGCGCGGCCCGCGCGAGTGAGAACCCGCGCAATCCCCTCGCCGAGCGCCTCTTCCACTCCCTCGTAGGCAGTCTCGCGGCCGATCGCCGCATACCTTGGCGACGGCGCGCGCGCAGCCTCTTCATGGAAGCGCCAGACAAGAATCATGAGCCGAGGATGGGAGGGTAGCGGGCTGGCTTCACCTCCGCTCCTGCTTGCCCCTGCCGCAAAGCGGATGAGATCGGCCCCCGTGCTGCACAGACGCGACAGCTACCTACGCAAGATCTGGGCAGCCGGCAGACGACGCGCGCCGGTGGTCGTCGTCGCCGTCGCGCTCTGCGATCTCGCCCCGCCCGCCCGCGCCGCGCGCTGGGAAACCACCCGCAAGACGGTGATCGACCCGATCAACTCGGAGCTCCACCGGCATCTCCCATCGTTCGTCAAGGCTCGTGACCTGGACGCAGTCCTCGGCCTCTACGCCACGGACACGGGAAGCGGACTCGCGTGGGAAGGAGCTCTGCCCGTCTACACCGGCGGCGAGGAGCAGACGTTCCGCTGGGAGGGAGCGCGGGGCGCCGAGCGCCTTGCCGACCGCTACGGGCGCCTGCTCGACGTGTTCGGCACCATCGAGCGAGCGGAGCTGCGGATCGACCGGGTCGGGTGGCGGCAGCCAAGCGCGGAAGGCTACCCTGCCTCCGTCCGCTTGATCGTCCGCGGCACTCGGCCCGACGGCGCCCGGGCCCAGCTCGAGCAGCAGGCGCTCCTTCGCATCGCACGGCAGGGCGACCACTGGCGGATCACCCGCGAGGAGATTACCGCCCGGCAGCTCGTTGTCCGCCGCGAGCCGCGCTACGCGGTCGCGACCGAGGTCGCGGGCATCGCGAATGTCCAGAGCAACGGCGCCTCGCCGCCGTTCCATCTTTTCGGCGGCGCGGAGAGCCCCGTGCGGGCGAGCTCCGGCAGCGCGGTCGCGGACGTCGACGGCGACGGCTATGAGGATATCTTCCTCGCCGGCAGCCCCGACGCCGTCCTCTACCGCAACAACTGCGACGGGACCTTCACGGACGTGACAGAGGACGCCGGTCTGCCGCGGCCCTATCCCGCCGCCGCGACCGGCGCCCTCTTCTTCGACTACGACAACGACGGCTGGCCCGACCTCTACGTCGCCGCGGTCGCGGGCGGCGATCACCTGTTCCACAACACGGGCGGGGGCCGCTTCGTCGACGCGACTGCGAGCGCACGCATCCCGCCCGGCCGCTGGGCGAGCATGGCGACCGCCGCCGACTACGACCGTGACGGGTTCCTCGACCTGTACGTGGTCCGGATGGGAGACCACGAGAACGGCGCGCCACGACCGAACTACAACGCGCGCAATGGCGTCCCGAGCACGCTGTTCCACAACAACGGCGACGGGACGTTCACCGACGTGACTGCGCGTGCGGGGGTCGGCGACACCGGCTGGGACCTTGCCGGCGCCTGGGGCGACTATGACGACGACGGCTGGCCGGACCTTTACGTCGCCAACGAGTTCGGTGGCAACGCGCTCTACCACAACGAGGGCAATGGGACCTTCACCGAGCGGAGCGCTGCCGCCGGCGTGAACGACGGCGGCGCGGGCATGGGAGTTGCCTGGGGCGACTACGACGGCGATGGCCGCCTCGACCTCTTCGTTTCGAACATGCACGCCAACTCCGGCTGGGCGCTCTTCCACCCCGACTTCCCGGCGCCCGTCCCACCGCTCTTCCGTCTGCTCGCCCTCTTCACCCCCGAGGTCCAGCGGCGGACCGAGGCGTTCCTCGATCGGCTCACGCGTGGCAGCACTCTCTTCCACAACGAGGGCGACGGCACCTTCACCGACGTGAGCGACAGGGCCGGCGTGCGGGACGCCCAGTGGGGCTGGTCGGCGGAATTCCTCGACTACGACAACGACGGCCGGCTCGACCTCTACAGCGTGAACGGGTTCATCTCCGGTCCCCTCCTGGACGACGTCTGACTGGACATGTTCGAGGGCGTCGGTCGACGCCAAGATGCGACGAGAGGGCTACTGGTCAACATCGGCCAGCACAGCCTGAACGGATACGAGCGGAACGTCCTCTTCCGCAACGACGGTGACGGCACGTTCACCGACGTCGCCTTCGTCAACGCCGTCGACCGTGTCGAGGACGGCCGGGGTCTCTCCATCTTCGACTACGACCGGCTGCTCCACAACCTCGGCGGGCGTGGCCACTGGATCCAACTCGAGCTGATCGGCGTGCGCTCGAACCGCGACGCCGTCGGCGCCCGGGTCCGCCTGCAGACGGCTAGGGGCTGGCAGACCCGCCAGGTGAGCGCCGGGTCGGCATACCTCTCGGGCCAGAGCCTGGTGCAGCACTTCGGGCTCGGGACCGAAACGACGGCAGCCGAGGTGGATATCCGGTGGCCATCGGGGCTTCGGACATCGCTGTGCGATCTTGCCGCCGATCGGCGTTACACGGTCGTCGAGGGTACCGAAACCCCCTTCCCGGCCCACACCCAGCGGACCACCGCTCGCTCCGGGCCGAGGAGGGCGAGCGGCTCTCGGTGATTGCCGGGCGTCCCACGAAGGGCTCCGCGCATGGGCGGAGAACGAGCGACACCGGCTCGCACAGCACTTGGGCGCGAGAAGGTGCGCCGGTGCCTCCGGATCCCCCCGGGATTGCCCCCGGCGGGGGATCGGTCTATGCGACGTTCGGTGGCCCCGCATCACCACCGGATCCTCGTCGTCGAGGACGACATCGAGCTCCGGGACGCGCTCGGCCAGCTCCTGGAGGCGGAGGGCTACTTGGTCGAGTTCGCCCTCGACGGCAGCGAGGCGCTCGACCGGCTCGAGGTGCCCCAGCCGCCCTGCCTGATCCTGCTCGACCTCATGATGCCGCGCGTGGACGGCTGGCAGTTCCGCGCGGCACAGGTCCGCAATCCGAAGATGGCGGCCATCCCCGTCATCGTCTGCTCGGGCGCGGGCAACGTCGGCGAGAAGGCGGCAAGCCTCGGGATCCCGAGCTACCTTCAGAAGCCGCTCGATCCCGACGCGTTGCTGACGCTCGTGAGACGGTACTGCGAGGAGCGCGAGCCGGAGCCGGCCGAGCTGAATTGACAGGCTGGCAGCCGGTGTCCATCATTCGCCGGCTCGATGCGCATCCAGCTCGTCTCGCCGACCCACTACCTGCCCGACGGCAGCCTCCACAAGACGACGCGCTACTGGACGAGCGGCATCACCCTCCCGTACCTGAGGGCGCTCACGCCGGCGCCCCACCGCGTGGAGTTCACCGACGAGCTGATGGCCGATCTCGACCTCGCGCGCATCGAGCGCGAGGCCGACGTCGTGGGCCTCACGGCCATGGGGCCGCAGATCCGCCGCGCCTACGACCTCGCCGACCACTTCCGCGCGCGCGGCAAGCAGGTGGTCCTCGGCGGCACCTGGGTGACGCTCGCCGCGGACGAGTCGCTGCGCCACGCGGATGCCGTCGTCGCCGGCGAGGCCGAGTACGTCTGGGCCGACGTCCTCGCGGACCTGGAGGCCGGGCGCTCGCGCGGCATCTACCGCGCCGACCGCTGGCACGACCTCCGCAACCTTCCCTCGATCGACCCCTGGTCGCTGCCGCTGCTCAAGCCCGAGGCCTTCCGTACGAGCTGGCTCTACCGCATGTACTTCTTCTGGCCGATCCTCTTCTCCCGCGGCTGTCCGCACCCGTGCGAGTACTGCGCCATCCAGACCTACTACGAGCGGACGTACCGCACGCGGCCCGTCGACGACGTCATCGAGGACGTCCGCCGTCTCGGGTCGATCGGCGCTCGCCGCCTCCTCTTCCTGGACGACAACCCGGTCGCGCGCCCGGAAGAGGCCAAGGAGCTCTTCCGCCGCCTGATCCCGCTCCGCGTCCGGTGGGTCAGCCAGGCGACGATCAACATCGCCCGCGACCCCGACCTCCTCGAGCTCGCCGCCCGCTCCGGCGCCACGATCCTCTCGATCGGCTTCGAGAGCCTTTCCGAGGAGAGCCTCGCCGCCGTCGGCAAGGGCTTCAACCGCCCGAGTCGCTTCGCCGAGGACATTCGGCGCCTGCGTGCCCGCGGCATCCAGGTGATCGCGCTCATCATGGTCGGCCTCGACGGCGACACGCCGGAGAGCTTCGCGGCGACGCTCCGCTGGCTCGACGAGAACCAGATCAGCTTCTTGAAGCTCTTCACCCCGGCGCCGTATCCGGGCACGAAGTTCCACGCCGACATGCTCGCCGCCGGGCGGATCCTCGACCACGACTGGGGCCGCTACGACTACGGCACCGCCACCGTCCGCCCGCTCCACATGACGCCCGCCGAGATGCTCGACGGCTTCCGGCGCGTCTACACGGGCTTCTACTCCGTGCGCAGCATGCTCCGCCGCTTCGTCCCGCCGCCCCGCAAGCGGCCGCTCGAGTCGCTGGCGATGCTCGTCGCCAACGCCAAGGTGAACCGCTACCTCCGCCGCAACCCTGACGCCTGGGGCACCATCTCGTAGGCGGGCGCCCCCGCGGCCGCGTCGCGCCAGACATCGTCGAACATGAGCCACTGCTGCGGTCGCTCGCGGACCAAACGCTCGTAGGCGCGGACCGTCGCGTGGAGGGCCGTGACCGCGTCTGCCGGCGTCACCGGATCGAAGCGCCCGGCGGTGCGCAGCTCGTAGCGGCGGATGCCCGTGCGCACCGCGAACACCGGCACGACGGGCGCGTGCGCGACCCGCGCGATCGCGAAGGGTCCGAGCTGGAAGCGCGCCGGCGCGCCGCAGAAGTCGATCGCGTGGCTGCCCTGCGGACCGGCCCAGGGGTCGATCTGCATGCCGACCACCTCGTGGCGGCGGAGGGCGTCGAGCACGGGCAGCGCCGCGAACACCGTGCGATCGGAGTAGATGAGCCGTATCCCGTGCCGGGTGCGGAGCTGGTGCATGAAGCGCTGGACGGTCGGATTCGGCTCGTGCGCCACGACGAGGTTGACGGGGCGCCCGAGGTCGGCGAGGAAACGCGCCCCTACCTCCCAGCCACCGAAGTGCGCCGTCGGGATGACCAGCCCGCGGCCCTCGGCCAGCGCCGCGCGGATGCACTCGGTGTCGCGGACCTCGAAGGCGATCGGCCTGGGCCGCGGTCCCCACTGCTCCATGCTCTCGGTGAGCGAGCGCGCGAACTCGGCGAACACGCGGTACGCATCCCACCGCTCGATCAGCCAGGAGCGGCGCCCGCGCACCCGGCGCTGGTTGCGCAGCACGGCCCCCCGCTGCGCGCGGGCGATCGAGAAGATGATCGCCGCGATCACGGGCGGCGAGCTGCGCTTCCACCACTCGGGCCCCCACACGCACCCGAGCTCCGCGAAGCGCCGCCAGCCGCCGCTGTCGAAGCGGAGCGCCGCCCGCAGCCCCCCGACGTCCATCGGCGCACCGCCTTATCCGAGCCCCCGTGCGGGGGCAAGCTCAGGCGGCGTTCGGCACCCGCACCGGGGCGTCGACGACGGGCGCGCCTCGCACCGCAGCGGCCCCGCGTACCGGAAGGCAGACGACGAAGTCCGAGCCCTCGCGGTAGCGGCTGCGGACGGCGATGCGGCCACCGAGCAGCTGGACGAGCTTCTTGGAGATGCTGAGCCCGAGCCCCGTGCCGCCGTACCTCGCCGCCGCCTCCGGGTCGACCTGCTGGAAGTCGGCGGCCAGCGTCGCGACGTCCGCCTGCCGGATGCCGATGCCGCTGTCCCGGACGAAGACGAGGACGCGCCGCGCATCGGACGCGCGCCAGCGGTGCGCCGCATCGTCGATGAAGGTGAAGCCGGCGAGGCACTCGACGCCGCCCAGGCGCGCCTCGATGCGTACGCCGCCGTGCTCGGTGAACTTGACCGCATTGGCGATCAGGTTGCGGAGGATCTGCTCCACCTTCTCGCGGTCGGTGGTGAGGGTCGGCAGGCCGGGGTCGCACTCCACCACGAGCGTGAGCCCCTTGCGATCCATGAGGGGCCGGAAGCTCTCGGCCACCTCCTCGACCACCTCGGCGAGGCGAAGCGGCTGCGCGGCCACCTCCATCTTGCCGGCCTCGGCCTTGGCGTAGTCGAGCAGGTCGGAGATGAGCCGGTGGAGGAGCGCGCCGTGGCTGCGGATGTGCTGGACGAGCTCGCGCGCGTGCCGGCCGCCGGCGTCGAGCGCTTCCTCGAGCAGGATGTCGGCGTAGCCGATCATCACGTGGATCGGGGTGCGCAGCTCGTGCGACATCCGCGCCATGAAGTCGCTCTTGTGGCGGGCCGCCTCGACCAGCGCCATCCGGTGACTGAACTCGCGCCGTCTCAAGTGCTCGCGCACGAGGGTGCTGACGACGGTGATCGTTCCGGTGGTCGTGAGGAAGAAGAGGTTGCTCACGAACGGCCGCAGGTCGGCGATCCGCTGGGTGGCGAGCGTACAGACGACGTAGCACCCGACGAGCACCGTGCAGGTGAACAGCGCAACCAGCGGCGGCCAGGGCATGAGCAGAGCGACCGCCACCATGACGAGGTTCACGCCGGCATAGTACGGGCTCGCCGCCCCTCCGGTGAAGATCGTCATGACGTCGATCATGAGACCGACGACGCCCGCGACGAGGACGCCGAGCGCCACGGCGTGGACCTCACCGAGACGGCTCCGGAGAACGGACAGGATGAGTCCCATGATCACGACACAGCCGAGGCGCATGCCGAGGAAGAGCGAGAAGCACTGCCGGCACACGATGTAGTCCAGGAGCGCGAACGGCGGCACGAGCAGGATGGCGAGCAGGCACGCGGCCTCCGCACCCTGCCGGCAGAGCGCCCGTGTCTCGGTCTCGTACCCCGCGGTGATGGGCGGCGTCCCGGGCGGCCCCGTCATGGAGAAGCACGCAGGTGTGCAAGGCGCATGCCCGCTGTCGTCCGCCGACTCGTCCCTGGTCCCACGCTGAAACGTTGGGCGAAAGGCGTGAGACGATGCAAAATTGACGCTGGCCGCCGGCCGGTGCCGGCCGTATTTTTTCCTCGACGGCCGTGGCCGTCCGTGCTAGGAGGCATCCGAGGGCAGCGAACCATGCGGCGGCGGGCGCAGCTCCGCGGCCCCATCTTCGGAAGGGTGGCACGCGGGGCGGGTCTCGGGGCCGGGGGCATGTGGGCCTACGGGATCGCCCTTCTCCTCACGCTCGTCGCGACGGGCTTCACCGCCGTCTGCCACGAGCTCGGCCTGGGCGACGTCGAGTTCGCCTGGTTCTTCGTCTCGATCGCGCTCGCGTCCTGCTACGGAACCGCACCGGGCGTGTTCGCCGGCGTCCTGGCCGGTTTCCTGACCAACTTCGTCTTCATCCCGCCCCTCTACGACCTCCAGATCGAGATGGACGACGTCCTGCGCACCCTCGTGTACGTGACGGTCTCGCTCGTGATCGGGAAGCTCGTGCGCGCCCGCCAGCGGGCCGAGGCGGAGGCGAAGGACCGCGAGGGACTCCTCAGCTACGTCGCGCACGAGCTGAGGACGCCGCTCGGCGCGATCAGCAGCTGGGCCGAGCTCATCCGGCGCGGCACGATCCCGGCCGAACGGCTCCCGCACGCCGCGGAGGTGATCCTCCGCAACGGGAAGCTCCTGGGGCGCATCACCCAGGACTTGGTCGACCTGTCACGGATGGCGCTCGGGACCCTCTCGCTGCGACGCGAGCCTCTCGACCCCGCCCAGGTCGTGAGCGACTGCGTGGCCGGCGTGCGCGAGACCGCGCTCCAGAAGGGCGTCGTGATCGAGGAGGCCGTCCGGCCCGTCGGGGAGATGCTGGCGGATCGCGAGCGGCTCTCCCAGGTGGTCGGCAACGTCCTGAACAACGCGATCCGGTTCACACCGGCCGGCGGCGAGGTGCACGTCCAGCTGCGGGGAGACGGCCGGCGGGCCGTGCTGACCGTCACCGACACGGGCGGAGGCATCCCGCCGCAGCTGCTCCCCCGCGTCTTCGAGCCGGGGATGCGGCACGCCGGAAGCGAGGGATTCGGCCTCGGCCTCACGATCGCCAGGGACATCGTCGAGCATCACGGCGGGACGATCTCCGCTCACAGCGACGGAGAAGGCCTCGGCGCGTCCTTCACGATCGTGCTTCCGGTCAGCGCGGCAGCGCGAGGGTGAAGCGGCCTTCGGCGCGGAGCGTGCCATCGACGAGCGCCCGGCCGCGGAGCAGCACCGCGCTGGAGAAGACGCGCACGACCTCGACCTCGATGCGCAGCGCGTCGCCGACGCGTACTTCGCCGTGGACGCGGAACTCGTCGACCGCCGCCAGATAGCCGGCGGCGGGCAGCTTTTCGTGGTGCGCGGCGACGAGGGCGCCGCCGGCCTGGGCCAGGGCCTCGAGGACGAAGGCCGCGGGCAGGAGTCCGTCGCGGCCGACGCATGGGTCGGCGGCGCTCACGAGCTTCAGGAAGGCGCCGCGCCGTTCCTCGACCTCGAGCACCTGGTCGAGCAACAGGAAGGGCGCCCCGTGGGGCAGACGCGGAGTGCGGTTCATGGCGCCTCGAAACGAAGCGGACGGCATGCGCCGCCCCGCGCCAGGCCATCCACGACGGCCACCCGGACCTCCGCCGCCCGAGCCCGCCCGGCGACGACCCCGAGCCCGTGGCGGGCGGGCGGCACGTGACCCAGCGTGGGCGGCACGAGGTCGTGCGCCACGGCCAGCGCCGCGGTCGCCGCCGCGAGCGCACCGGCGGCGCCGAACCATCCCGTCGCGGCGCGCGGCGCCGTGACCAGCGCCCTCTGGCCACCGAGTGCCGCGGCGAGGGCCGCGGCCTCGAGCGCGTCGAGCTCCGGCTCTCCACTCGCCGCCGCCACCACCGCGTCGGCGTCGGCGACGAGCGGCGCGAGCCGCGCGCCGAGCGGCGCTGAATCACGCGACCAGCCGTGCACGGGCGCCGGCAGCGCGAAGCCGGCCACCGGCACGAGCCGCGCGTAGACGCGGGCACCGCGCGCGCGGGCGTGCGCGACCGACTCGAGGACGAGGACGGCGGCGCCCTCGCCGAGGGCAAAACCGTCCGCGCACGGATCGAGCGGCCGCGGCGTCGGGCTCAAGAGGCACGCCTCGTGGAATGCCTGGTGCAGCACCTCGCCGAGCTCGTCGACGCCGCCTGCCAGGCACACGTCCGCCCCGCCCTCCGCCACGAGCTCGGCGCCCCACGCGACCGCCGCTTCGCCCGACACCTCTCCGGCGGACAGCATGGCGCTCGGCCCCGTCAGGCCGAGCTCGATGGTCGTGTAGCTGAGGGGAGCGTTCATGACCAGGTTGGGAAAGAGGAACGGGTTCGCGGCCCCGCGCGCGAACAGCCGATCGAGGAAGGTCGTGGTTTCGTCGAGGTTTCCGAATTCGGAACCCAGGGCGAGCCCGGTGCGCGCGAGCGGCAGCTCCGTGGGGTCGAGTCCCGCGTCGAGGAGAGCGAGCCGGCAGGCAGCGAGCGCGAAGAGCGAGACGCGGTCGATCCGGCGCCCGAGGGGCGAGCGGACGTGGGCCCGCGCTTCGACCGCCGGGACCTCGGCTGCCGGACCCGCGCCGGGGGGGGCGGTGAAGCGGCGGATCGGTCCGAGGCCGCTCTCGCCGGAAACCAGCGCCGCCCAGAAGCGGTCCACTCCGTGCCCGAAGGCGCTCAGCACCCCGAGCCCCGTGACGGCGACGGGGACGCTCACCGCGCCACCCGCCCGAAGACGAGGCTCACGTTGTGCCCGCCGAAGCCATAGGAAGAGCTCACCGCGACGGCGAGCCGCGCGCGGCGGCCCGCCTCCGGCACGAGGTCGAGGTCGTCCCACGCGGGATCGAGATGCCGCAGGTTGACCGTCGGGGGCAGCAGCCCGTCGTCGAGCGCGAGCACGGTGGCCACCGCCTCGACCGCACCCGCTGCGCCGAGGCAGTGTCCCACCTGGGACTTGGTCGAGCTGACCGGTAGGCGCGCGAGCCGCCGGCCGAACACGCGGCGCAGCACGCCGATCTCCACCGCGTCGTTCTGGCGGGTGCCGCTGCCGTGCGCATTGACGTAATCGACCGCGTCGGGCGGCACGCGGGCGTCGGCGAGCGCACCGGCGAGCGCCGCCAGCGCCCCCGCGCCGTCGGGGTGCGGGGCGGTCACGTGGTGCGCGTCGCTCGTCGCGGCCCAGCCGAGCACCGCGGCCCGCGGCCGCGCCCCCCGAGCGCGGGCGTGCGCGTCGGTCTCCAGCACGAGCGCCGCCGCTCCCTCGCCGAGCGAGAGGCCGCGGCGGTCGCGATCGAACGGGCGGCAGGGCTCGGTGTCGAGGGCCTGGAGCGCATCGAAGCCGGCGTAGGTCAGCCGGCAGAGGCCGTCCGTGCCGACCGCCAGCGCGAGTGGGACGACGCCGCGGCGGACGGCGTCGGCGGCCATGGCTACCGCGAGCGCGCTCGACGAGCAGGCGGTCGAGAACGTCTCGCGCGGCCCGTAGAGACCGAACGCCTGGCTCACGACCGCGGCCGCGGTCGCGAGCGGCGTCCCGAGGAGCCGTGAGAGGCGAAAGCGAGGGTCCTCCCCCGCGCGCCGGCGACGGTACGCCTCCTCCGTCGCCAGCATGCCGCCGGTCGTCGTGCCGACGTAGACCCCCGCGTCGCGCCCGAACTCCGGTTCGAGCCCGGCCGTGCGGCACGCCTCGGCCGCGGCGAGGAGCGCGAAGCGGTCGGGACGCGACAGCCGGCGTGCCGTCGCCGGCGGCAGGCAGCCCACCACGGCGCTGGCCTCTTCGCGGACCTCGGCCGCCATCCCCGCGCGCCCCGTGGGCGCGAAGAGCGCCACGCGTCCGATGCCGCAGCGGCCCTCGGCGAGCCCCGCGGCGAGCGCCCGCACGTCGCCGCCGAGCGCCGTGACTGCGCCGAGGCCCGTGATGACGACCGCTGGGGCCACCCCCGGAGGTTACTCCGCGCGCTCCTGCAGGATGAAGTCGACGAGCGCGTCCACGGAGGCGAAGGCGCGCTTGCCGACCTCCTCGTCCGGGATCGAGACCCGGAAGCGCTCCTCGACCAGCACGACCAGCTCGAGCGCGTCGATCGAGTCGAGGCCGAGGCCCTCGCCGAAGATCGGCGTGTCGTCGGCGATGTCGGCGGGACGGACGTCGAGGCGGAGGCCGCTCACGAGCAGCTCCTTCACCTCGGCGCGCAGACGGTCGGTGTCCATCGGCGCTGCCTTTTAGAGCATCGTGAGGCCGCCGTCCACGTGAAGGGTCGTGCCCGTCACGTAGGAGGCGGCCGGCGACGCGAGAAAGAGGATCGCGGCCGCGATCTCCTCGGGAGTGCCCGGCCGCCCGAGCGCCACCTGGCGGTCCATCTCCTGCCGGCGTGCGGCCGGCAGGGTGGCGAGGAGGTGCGTCTCGACCAGGCCCGGCGACACGGCGTTCACCGTGACGCCGAAACGCGCCACCTCGCGGGCAAGACTCTTGGTGAGCGCCACGAGCCCCGCCTTCGCGGCGGCGTAGTTCGACGCCCCCTCCTGGCCGAGGAACGCGGCGGGCGACACAACGTTCACGATCCGGCCCCAGCGCGCGGCGATCATGCCGCGCAGCGCGAGCCGGCAGCAGAGCGCGGCGCCGGTCAGGTCCGTCCGGACGACCCGATCCCATGCCTCCTCCGCGAGCATCATGAGGAGACCGTCCTCGGTGATCGCCGCGTTGTTCACGAGCACGTCCGGTGGGCCGCCGAGCGTCTCGGTGACCTCGGCGAACATGCGGCGCACGGCCGCCGGGTCGCCCACATCCGCCTCGAGGGCATGCGCCCTCGCGCCGCGCGCGGTGAGCGTCGCGAGCGCCGCCGCCGCGTCCTCGCGCGAGTGCGCCCAGCTCACGGCGACCGCCGCGCCCGCCTCGGCCAGCCCGAGCGCGGTGGCCAGGCCGATGCCGCGCGTGCCGCCGGTCACGAGAGCGCGGCGTCCTGCGAGGCTCACCGCGCCTCCGACGCCCGTGCCACCAGCGCTGCGACGTGCCCGCTCGGGCAGGCGTCGAGCACGAGGACGGGTAGGCCGGGCTCCGCCTCGGCGAGCGCGGCCAGGAGCGCGAGCGGTCCCGCCGCGCCGAGCGTCTCGCCGAACACGGTCTTCGGGCTCAGCCGCCGACCCCCGGGCATCGCGGCGAGCGCCCGGTCCTCGAGCGCGGCGAGTTGAGGCGGCGCGCCGGAGACGATGACGGCGATCTCCCGGGGCGAGAGTCCGGCATCTGCGCAGGCCGCGTCGATGGCGCGCGCGAGGCCCTCGCCGGCAGCCGGGTCCAGCGGGTCGGGTTCGAAACCGGCCGCATGGCCGGCGAGCCGGCCGATCTCTGGCCGCGTGCGGCCAGGCCGCTCGAGCACCAGGACCGCCCCTGCCTCGGCGGGCGGCCTTCCGAATTCCAGCCCCGCCGCGTCGAGCCAGTCCGCGACCGCGCCGCCGAGCGCGTCGACCCCGCCGGCGACGACGACGTCGGCGCGGCCGGCGCGGATGAGCTCGATGGCCTCGCCGAGCGCCGCGAGCCCGGAGGCGCCACCGGCAGTGACCGTCACCGCCGGACCGGCGAGACGGTAAGCGATGGCGAGCTCGCCGGCGGCGGCGTTCGAGACCGTCGCGGCGAACAGACGGGGGCTCGCGCCGGCGGGCCCTTCGGCCGCGAGCCGGCGCTGGTAGGCCGCGTTGGTCAAGAAGCACCCGAACGCCGTGCCGAGCACGATGCCGGCCCGCGTCTCGGGCGCCGCGGCGTCGAGGCCCGCCGCCGCGAGCGCCCGGCCCGCGGCGGCGAGCACGAGCTGGGTGACGCGCTCGGCGCGCGCCGCACGCCCGCGCACCGCCTCCGGGAGGTGGCCGAGCGGGATGCTGCCGTCCGGGCCGATGACGAGCGCCGAGTCCGGTGGCAGGCGTCGGGGCTCCTGGCTGCGCTTGATGACGGCCCCGGCGCCGGTTACGGCGACGGCCGCGCTCATCCCGCCCGCCCGAGGACGAGGGCCGCATTCACGCCGGCGAAGCCCGACGAGGTCGACACGGCAGTCTCTGCCGGATGGCGTCGCGGCTCGCCGTACACCAGGTCGAGGCCGGCACAGGCGGGATCGACGGTGGCGAGACCGACCGTCGGCGGGACAAGCCCTTCCGCCAGGACCTGGAGGCAGAGGATGGCCTCGAAGGCGCCGGCCGCGCCGAGCGTGTGGCCGATCGCTCCCTTGATGGAGTTGACGGGAACCTTGCGCGGGCCGAAGACACGCGTGATCGCCACCGCCTCCATCGCGTCGTTGAAGGGCGTACCGGTGCCGTGCGCGGAGACGAAGCCGACGCGCGCGGGCGCCACGTCCGCGTCCGCGAGCGCCGCCTCGATCGCCCGCGCCGCGCCGCGCCCCTCACGGTCCGGCGCGGTCATGTGCGTCGCGTCGGCCGCGGCGCCGACGCCGAGCACGCGCCCGCGCACCCGCGCTCCCCGCCGCGCCGCATGCCCGGCATCCTCCACCACCACGACCGCGCCACCCTCGCCGAGGACCAGCCCGCGGCGCGCGGCATCGAAGGGGCGTGCCGCCTCGGCCGTCGCCCGCAGGCAGTTGAAGCCTGCCACCACGAACCGGCAGAGCAGGTCGGCGCCCCCGGCGAGCACCACGTCGGCGCGGCCGGAGCGCACCCAGTCGGTGGCGAGCGCGATCGCATGCGTACCCGAGGCGCAGGCGAGCTGGGGTGTCGCGACCGGGCCGCGGCACCCGAGCCGGCGCGCGACACGCACGGCGGGCGCGTAGTACGGGATCTGCGCGAGCCCCTCGGTCGGCTCCCCGTCGAGCCACCGCTCGAACAGCTGCATGCCGCCGAGGGTCGTGCCGAGCGCGACCCCGAGTCGCCGCGGGTCGACCGACGCGAGCTCGAGCGCGGCATCGGCCAGCGCCTGCGTGACCGCCTCGAGGGCGAACCCGCCGGCACGGTCCGGGTCCGTGCGCGGGACGTCGCGGACTTCCGCCGCGGCGCGGGGCGCGAGGTCGTCCGCCGGGAAGCCGGCGATGGGCCCCACGGCCGAGCGGCCCGCAAGGAGTCCTTCCCAGAAAGCGCGCAAACCCGTACCCAGCGGGGAGACGACCCCGCAGCCGGTGATCACGGCGGCGCGCGTCGGGCGGGGCAACCTCGTAGGCCGGCCCGTGGCGGGCCGTCAGCGGACTATTTCACGCGCGCCGCGACACGGTCAATTCGCAGAGCTGACCTGCTCAGCTGCCGCCGAGGCTCTGCTCGCGCACGCCCTGCGGGGTCCCGCCGTCGGCCGTCGGGCTGGTGTCGGCTTCGCCGCCCGGGGTTCCCGCGAAGGCGATCGGGTCCTCGCCCTGCAGCATGCGCGGCGTCACGACGTAGGTGCCGCCCATCGACGTCACCCACACCGTCTCCGCGGTCTTCAGGTCGCCGCCCGTGAGCGCGAAGGCGAACCCACCCGTCAGGCCACCGAGCGTCGCGTAGGTGATCTTGGCGGGCATGTAGACGACGTTCGTGAGGACCGTGAGCGTCCCCCATCCCGCGTCCTCGAGATACCCCGCGCGCGCGGGCGCAGCCGTAGCCAGACAAGCGCCCAACGCCAGCACCGCGGCAAACCCTCTCCTCCTCTTCATAACCCCTCCTCTTGGACCGCCGTCTCCCGGTCCCGAGACCGCTTCTAGCGGATCCGGCGCACCTGCGCGAGCGATTTCCCCCCGCCGGGTCCTACTCCGTCCGCACCACCGCCCCGCTCGGCAGGAGCGCGAGCAGATGCTCGAGCGCCCGCTCGACGTACTCGCGGTCCTTCGACTCGAGCGTCAGCTTCACGGCGTACTCGGGGTCCGCCATCTTCGGATAGGAGCCGAGCAGCAGGTCCGGAAAGGCGGCGAGCGTCGCGTGCAGGTGCTCGGCGATCGAGCCTTCGCTCTCGCGCGTGTAGACGACGCGCAGGAAGTAGGGCGAGGCCGCGAAGCGCTCGCGCAGCGCGGCGAACTTCTGCTCGAGGATCTCCGGGATGCCGGGCAGGATGTAGACGTTCTCGCACTGGACGGTCGGGAAGCCGAGCCGCGCATCGACGATCAGCTCGCTGCCCTCGGGGACCTCCGCCATCTTCAGGCGGGCGGCGTTCACCTTGTCCTTCAGGTACTCGCGCAGCCGCCCCTCGATCGCCGGATGGCGGACGACCCGGCGGCCGAGGCCGCGCGCGACCCCCTCCATGGTGACGTCGTCGTGCGTCGGGCCGACGCCGCCCGACGTGAACACGACGTCGAAGCGGCCGTGAAACTCGCGCACCGCGGCCGCGATCGTCTCGACGTCGTCGGGGATGGTGAGGATGCGGAGCAGCGTGACGCCGAGGCTCCGGAGCTCGCGGGCGAGGAAGGGCGAGTTGGTGTCGACCACCTTGCCCGAGAGGATCTCGTTGCCGATGACGATGATGCCGGCGGTCCGGTCCACGGCCGCCCGCTAGACCGAGATCGCGTCCTTGCGGAAGTCGCTGGTGCCGATCTTCACGTTGACCAGCGCCGGCTTGCCCGCGCCGAGCGCTCGCTCGAGGGCCGGCCGGAGGTCCGCGGGCCGCTCGACCCACTCCCCGTGCCCGCCGAGCGCCTGGACCATCAGGTCGTAGCGGCTGTGGGCCAGCCGCGTCGCCGGCACGCGGTCGGGCCCGTACATCTGCACCTGCCCGCGCAGGATCTGCGTCCAGGCCGCATCGTTGCCGATCACGCCGACGATGTTGATCTTCTGGCGAATGCAGGCCTCGAACTCCATCATGTTGAGGCCGAAGGCGCCGTCGCCGTACACGACGATCACGTCGCTCTTCGGCCGGGCGAGCTTGGCCGCCATCGCATAGCCGGGGCCGGCGCCGAGCGTGCCGAGCGGCCCGGCGTCGAGCCAGTGGCCGAAGCCGCGCGGACGGAGCACGTTGGCCGCCGCGCCGACGAAGTCGCCGCCGTCGCCCACGACGATGGTGTCGGGCGTGATGAGCCGGTCGACCTCGGCGCACACCCGCAGCGGGTTGATCGGGACGTCGTCCGAAGTGAGCTGGGGACGGAGCCCCTCCCATTTCTGCCGCTCGAGCGCGCGCAGCTCCGTGAGCCAGCCGCGCGACAGCTCGGGGCTCCAGCGCGCGGCGCGCGCGCAGTCCGTGAGCGCCTCCATGACGAGCCCGGTGTCGCCGATGAGGCCGACGTCGCAGCCGCGGTTCTTGCCGAGCTCCCGCCCGTCGAGGTCGACGTGGATCAGCTTGGCCGCCGCGTTCACGTGCGACGCGCGCCCGTAGCCGATCCGGAAGTCGAGGGGGGTGCCGAAGATCACGACCACGTCGGCCCGGCGGAGGGCCTCCTTGCGGGTCTGGAGGAACCAGTGCGGGTCGTCGGGGTCGAGGCTGCCACGCGCCTGGCCGTTCACGTAGATCGGCATGCCGAAGGTGCGCACGAACTCGGGGTACGCCTCGCGCCGGCGCGACCAGAAGAGCTGGCTGCCGACCAGACACACGGGTCGCTCGGCGCCCCGCAGCAGCTCGAAGGCGCGCGTCACGTAGCGGGGATCGGGCCCGACCGCCGCCTCGGTGCGCGACTTCTCGGGCGCCACCACCTCGCGCTCCTCGACCTGCTCGAAGAGCATGTCGAGCGGCATCTCGAGGAAGACGGGACCGGGGACGTTCGTCGTGGCGACGCGGAAGGCGGTGGCGACGTACTCGCCGAGCCGCCGCGCGTTCGGCACCGAGACCGCCCACTTGGTGATCGGCCGCATCATGTCGACGTGCGGCATGTCCTGGAGGCCGCCCATGTCCTGGAAGAAGCGCGGCGCCTGGCCGCCGATCACGACGATCGGGATGTTGGCGCGCCACGCCGTCGCGATGCCGGTGACCGCGTCGGTGGTGCCCGGGCCGGCGGTCACCAGCGCGACCCCCGGCTGCCCGGTGACGCGCGCCCAGCCGTCGGCGGCGTGCGCCGCCGACTGCTCGTGGCGGACGTCGATCACGCCGATGCCCTCGTCGAGACAGCCGTCGTAGATCGACATGATGTGCCCGCCGCAGAGCGTGAACACGTACGACACGCCCTCGCGCCGGAGCGCCTGGGCCACGATCCGGCCACCGTGCATCGGCATGGTCAGGCTCCGAACTCGATGTCCTTGATGTCGGGGATCTGCTCGCGGAGGTAGTCGCCGAGCCGCTTCTTCAGGCGCGCCTCGATCTGCCGCACGCGCTCGCGGCTGATGCCGTATTCCTCACCGATCTCCTGCAGCGTGACCGGGTCCTCGTCGCGCATGAGCGACTCCAGGCGGCGCTCGTAGATCACGCGGTCCTTTCCCTTGAGCGTACGCTTGAACTCTTCGGCCTTCTCGCGGACGAGGTGGTGGTACTCCTGGTCGGCGACCGCGTCGGCAGTCTGCGCGGAGCTCGGCAGAAAATCAAGGAGCGTCGCGTCCTCGCCCGGCTCGAGGGGGGCGTTGACCGAGATGTCGCGCGCCGCCAGACGCTGCTCCATCTCGATCACGTCCTTCTCCTTCACGTCGAGCCGCTGGGCGATGAGCTTGGGAGCGGGCGAGAAGCCCTCGCGCTCGAGGCGTTCGCGCTCCTTCCGCAGGTTGAAGAAGAGCTTGCGCTGCGCCTGGGTGGTCCCCACCTTCACCATCCGCCAGTTGTTCATGATGTAGCGGATGATGTAGGCGCGGATCCACCAGACCGCGTACGACGGGAAGCGGATGCCGCGGTACGGGTCGAAGTTCTTGACCGCCTCGAGGAGCCCGACGTTGCCTTCCTGGATCAGGTCGAGCAGGTTGTGGAGGGCGCGCTGGTATTCGCGCGCGACGAGCACGACGAGCCGCAGGTTCGACGTCACCAGCTTCCAGGCGGCTTGCCGATCGCCCTGCTCGCGCCAGCGCAGGGCGAGCGCGTGCTCCTCCTCGCGGGAAAGGATCGGGATGCGGCGGATCTCGGCGAGGTAGCGCTGGAGGGCGTCGGCGGGAACGAGCGCGCTCGCGCGTTCGGCCGACTCCTTCCGCTCCGCCTCCGCGAGCGCCGATGCCGCGGGCTGATCCTCGAGCTCGATGTCGCGGTCGTTGTCCGCCATGGGACGCTAGAGGGTCAGACGGGCGCGCGGATTCTCGCCGTAGGCGCGCTCGAGCGTCTCGACCGCTTCCCGGAGACGCTCGGCGCTGCCGTTCTTCGGGACCTGCACCATGAGGCGCACGTAGAGGTCGCCCGGCGGACCGCCCTTGGGGTCCGGCACGCCGCGACCGCTCAGCCGGAGCCGCTGCCCGCTCTGGCTGCCCTTCGGGACCTTCAGCTGCACGCGGCCGTCGGGCGTGGGGACGGTGATGGTCGAGCCGAGCATCGCCTCGCCGATCGTCACCGGCACCTCGATGGTGAGATCCTTGCCCTCACGCTGGATGTGCGCGTGCGGCCGGACCTTGACGACGAAGTAGAGGTCGCCCGGCTTGCCCCCGCCGCGAGGTGCACCGCCTTTGCCTTTCACCCGGACGCGCGCCCCGTCGCTCACGCCGGGCGGGATCTTGACCGTGAGACGCTCGCGCTCTTCGGTCTGCCCGGTCCCGGCGCAGCGCGTGCACGCGCGGCGACCCTGCCGCCCGGTCCCGCGGCAGTCCGGACAGGGCACGGGGCGGCGCACGGTCACCGCGGTCCGCGTGCCGCGAATCGCGTCCCAGAAGTCGACCTCGAGCGGATACTCGATGCTCTGCCCGCCCTCTTCCGCCGTCCCGGCTCCCGAGCCCCCGAGGCCGCCGAACATCTCGTTCAGCATGTCGGCGAAGCCCCGCTCGTCGTCCGCCCGCCGCCGACCGCGGGGCGACTCGGAGCCGAAGCTCTCGAAATCGAAGCCCGGTCCCGCGCCCCGGCGGAACGAGAACCCATGACCGCTCTCGGCCCACCGCCGGTACTCGCGCGCGCGGGTCGCGTCGAAGCCGGGCTGGAGGCCCTCCGACCCGAACTCGTCGTAGAGCTTGCGCTTGTCGGGGTCGGAGAGGACGTCGTGCGCGAAGGAGATCTCCTTGAACCGCTCCTCGGCCTGCTTGTTCCCCGGGTTCAGGTCGGGGTGATACTTGCGGGCGAGCTTGCGGTACGCCTTCTTGACGTCCTCGATCTTGGCGTCTTTCGGAACACCGAGGACGGCGTAGAGATCCTTCTGGTTCGCCATCCGCGAGCCACCACGGGCCGCGTCACTCGTTGTAGCGCAGCCGGACCT
This sequence comes from Deltaproteobacteria bacterium, assembly GCA_005888095.1. Lineage (GTDB taxonomy): Bacteria > Desulfobacterota > Binatia > DP-6 > DP-6 > DP-3. Next base: position 19,349 of record VBKF01000117.1, read on the forward strand.
TGTCGGCTGCGATCTCGCGGAGCCCGGTGACGATCTCCTTGTTGTCCGACTCGACCAGCGGCCGAGCGCCCTTCAAGAGCTGCTTGGCGCGGCGGGCGGCCAGCAGGACGAGCTCGAAGCGGTTCGGCACGCGTTCCAGGCAATCTTCCACAGTGATACGGGCCATCGAGAAACAGTCCTCCTTGGGGGAATCTCTAACTGAAAACCGGCGCCAGGGAAACCCGTGCTGGAACGCGGTTCGGCGCCCGCGACGAACCTTGACTTGCCGCCGCCCGACCGCTACGAGGCGCGGCGGAGTGGGACTCTGGTCGCGGCTGTTCGGCGCGGGCGAGGTACCGCGCGACCTGGTGGGCGATCTGCTCGAGGACTATCGCGCGGAGGCCGAGCAAGCGGTGCATCTCCTCCAGCACGCCGAGCGGGCGCGCTATCCACAGGTGGCCGAGACCCTGCGCAGGCTGGCGGAGATCGAGACCCGGCACGCCGGCTGGCTGCGCGACCGGTTGGCGCTCCTCGGCGCCACCGCGCCGGCCGTGGAGCCCGAACCCGCGCCGGGCGGCAACCAGTGGCAGCGCGCCGTGGCCGCGCTCCAGACCGCGCAGCGCAAGCGCAAGCGTCTCATCGAGCAGATCGTCCACTGGGATCCCGACGAGCCCGAGACCGTCGAGCTGCTCCAGCGCATCGAGCGCGAGGACGTGGGCGGGCACGAGGCCTACGAAGGCCTCATCATGCGCAGCGATCCGCACGCGATCGACTGAGCCAGAGGAACACCTCGCGGTTTCCCTTCGGACCCGGCAGCACCGACTCGGCCTCGCCGCGCACGCCGAAGCCGAGCGCCTCCGCCGCCTCGCGCACGCGCGTCACGGCCGCCGCCCGCGCCGCCGGGTCGCGCACCACGCCGCCCTTGCCGACCTGTCCCCGGCCCACCTCGAACTGCGGCTTCACGAGCGCCAGCACCGCGGCCCCCGGCGCGAGCACGGCGGCGACCCGGGGCAGGACGAGCGTCAGCGAGATGAACGACACGTCGATGGTCGCGAGGTCGGGCGTCTCGGGGAGCATCTCCGGTCCGAGCGCCCGGACGTTCGTCCGCTCCAGGACGAAGACGCGTGCGTCCTGCCGGAGCCGCCAGGCGAGCTGGCCGTAGCCCACGTCGACGGCGATCACCCGCCGCGCGCCGCGCTGGAGGAGGCAGTCGGTGAACCCGCCGGTCGACGCGCCGACGTCGAGCGCCGTCCGGCCGGCGACGTCGATCCCGAAGGCGTCGAGCGCGCCGGCGAGCTTCTCGCCTCCCCGGCCCACGAAGGGCGCCTCGCCGCGCACCCGGACGGGTGCGTCCTCCGGCACCTCCGTCCCTGGCTTGGTGACCGGCCGCTCGCCGACCAGCACGTCGCCGGCCATGACCAGCCGGCGCGCACGCTCCCGGCTGGTGGCGAGGCCGCGCTCGACCAGGAGGCGGTCGATGCGGACCCTTCCCATGACGACTACCAGGCCGCGGGCTCCGTGCGCGCCACGACGTGCCCCGCCAGTGCCCGGAGCGGGGCCGCCTTCGGGCCGAGCGGCGCCAGCGCTGCAAGCGCCCGGTCGCGGGCCCGGAGGAGATGCGACCGGGCGCCGGCGGTACCGAGCACCGCCGCATAGGTCGCCTTCCCGAGCTCCCGGTCCGTGCGACCGTCCGCCTCGGGGCCGCCCGCGGCATCGAGGATGTCGTCGGCGATCTGGAACGCGAGCCCGAGGTGCTCGCCGTAGTCCGTGAGACGGCGGAGGACCGCGGGGGCCGCACCCGCGACGAGGCCGCCGGTGCGCGCCGCGACGCGGAACAGCGCACCCGTCTTGCGCGCGTGGATGGCGCGCAGCGTGGCGAGCGTCGCCCGCGTGCCCTCGGCGGCGAGATCGAGCGCCTGGCCGCCCACCATGCCGGCCGCGCCGGCGGCGCGCGCCACCTCGGCAACGGCTTCGAGCGCCCGGGGGGCACCTCGCGCGCTGGCCATCAAGCCGAACGCCTCGGTCAGGAGGGCGTCGCCGACCAGGATCGCCAACCCCTCGCCGTACACCTTGTGGCATGTCGGGCGGCCGCGGCGCAGGTCGTCGTCGTCCATCGCCGGAAGATCGTCGTGCACCAGCGAGTAGGTGTGGATCATCTCGAGGGCGCATGCGAACGGGAGCACCTGGCGCGCCGAGCCGCCCGCCGCCTCGGCGGCGGCGAGCGCGACGATCGGGCGCAGCCGCTTGCCGCCGCCGAGCAGGCTGTAGCGCATCGCCTGCCCGAGCCGGCTTCGCCCCTGCGGCAGGCAGGCGCGCAGCGCATTGTCCACGAGCCGGCGCCGCGCGGCGAGGTAGCGAGCCAGCTCGGCGTCGCTCACGGCTCCTCGTCCTCCAGTGGGCGGCGGATGAGCCTCCCGGCCTCGGTCTTGAGCAGGACCTCGACCCGCTGCTCCACCTCGGCGAGCCGTTGGGTCAGGAGGCGGACGAGGTTGACGCCGCGCTCGAACGCGGCGAGCGACTCCTCGAGCGGCAGCTCGCCCTTCTCGAGGCGCTGCACGAGCCCCTCGAGCTCGGCCAGGGCCTCCTCGAACCTGGGTGCCTCCTCGGCCATCAGCCCTCCGTGTCCTCGACGCGCGCGCGAGCGCGGCTGCGGGCGAAGACGAGCGCCACCGTCTCGCCCGCTCGGAGCGCCGCCGCGTCGCTCACGACCGGGCCGGCGGCGTCGCCCCGGCGGACGATGGCGTAGCCGCGCTCGAGGCAGGCGAGCGGCGAGAGGGCGTCGAGCTGCGCCGCCGTTCGCTCGAGCGCGGCACGCGCGTGGCGTACGCGCATGGCGGCCGCGAAGCGGAGCCGGCCCATCGCGGCGTCGAGCTGCTCGCGAGCGCCGCGGAGGCGGGCGGGCGGGCCGCCCCGCTCGAGCCGTGCGCCCAGCGCCGCGAGCTCGCGGCGGTCCCAGGCGAGCCGCCGCATGAGCGCGCGATCCGCCCGCGCCCCGAGGTCGTCGACCCGGAGCGTGAGGTCGCGGAGCCGCCGCGCCGGATCGCCGAGCCGGCTGTCGAGCGTGACGAGCCGCTCGCGGGCCTGCCCGACCCGGCGGGCGAGCGCGCCACGGAGCCCGGCCTCGGCCCGGGCGAGCGCGCCCACCACCTCGGCCTGATCGGGCACGACGAGCGCCGCGGCGGCCGTCGGCGTCGGGGCGCGCGCGTCGGCGACGAAGTCGGCGATCGTGAAGTCCACCTCGTGGCCGACCGCGGAGACCACGGGCACCGTGGACGCCGCGATCGCGCGCGCCACGACCTCCTCGTTGAACGCCCACAGGTCCTCGAGCGACCCGCCCCCGCGGCCGATGATCACCACGTCGACATCGGCGAGCCGGTTCAGGTCCTCGATGCCGGCCGCGATCTCGCGTGCCGCGCCTCGTCCCTGGACGCGCACCGGCCGGAGCACGACCGCCGCCGCGGGCCAGCGGCGCGCGAGCACCGTCCGCATGTCGTGGATGGCCGCGCCGTGGAGCGCGGTCACGATGCCGACCGCCCGCGGCCAGCGTGGCAGCGGCCGCTTGCGCGCGTCGGCGAACAGCCCCTCGGCGCCAAGCCGCGCCTTCAGCTGCTCGAAGGCGAGCGTGAGGGCGCCGAGGCCGCGCGGCTCCATCGCCTCGACGTAGAGCTGGAGCGCGCCGCGCGCCGGATAGAGGTCGGCGCGCGCCCGGACGACGACGTCCATCCCGTCGACAGGCTGGAAGACGAGGACCTGCGCGGCGCTGCGAAACATCACCGCCGCGAGCTGGGTCCGGTCGTCCTTCAGCGTGAAGTAGAGGTGTCCCGAGGCAGGCCGCTTGAGGTTGGAGATCTCCCCCGCCACCCACACCGTACCGACCCCCGCGTCGAGCGCGCCGCGCAGCAGCTGCGCGAGCTCGGTGACGCTGAGGATGCGAGGGGCTCGCCCGGCGCGCAGCATCGCCTCCGCATTATCATGGATCAGCGCGACCCACGATGCACTGCGGAGAGGCGGGGCCCTTTGGCGGCGAGCAGCCCGCCGGCTTCAGCCGTCCCGGCGAGCGACGAACGTCTTGAAGACCTGCCAGCTCTTGAGCAGCTCGAGCGAGTGGTCGAGCTGCGGGTCGGAGCCGAGCTCGCCTTCCTTGACGTTGATGGCGCTCTCGCCCGGCGCGCCGCCCGGGGCGTCGTCGCCCTTGGCCGGTGCCGGCAGGTCGCGGTCGCCCTTCGAGTGCCCGAGGTGCCGCGGCAGGTTCGCCTCGCGCAGCAGCGCGCCGCCCGGCTTTTCCGCCTTGGCGAGGAGGGTGGTCTGGTCCATCACGATGTCGGGGACGATGCCCAGCGCCTGGATCGAGCGGCCGCTCGGCGTGTAGTAGCGGGCGGTCGTCAGCCTGAGCGCCGAGTTGTCGTCGAGCGGGAGGATGGTCTGCACCGAGCCCTTGCCGAAGGTCTGGGTACCGAGGACGAGCGCCCGCTTGTGGTCCTGGAGCGCGCCCGCCACGATCTCCGAGGCGCTCGCGGTGCCGCCGTTCACGAGCACCACCATCGGGAAGTCGCTCCAGGTACCCGGCTTGCGGGCGAAGTACTTCTGCTTCTGGTTCTCGAGCCGGCCGTCGGTGTAGACGATCAGCCCGGACTCGAGGAAGAGGTCGGCCACCCGCACGGCCTGGGTGAGGAGGCCCCCCGGGTCGTTGCGCAGGTCGAGCACGAGCCCCTGCAGGCCGGCCGTCTCCTTGTCGAGCGCCTTCAGCGCCCGCTCGAGGTCGTCGTCGGTCCGCTCCTGGAACTGCGTCAGGCGCACGTAGCCGTAGCCGGGCTCGAGCTTCTTCCACTTGACGCTCTGGATCTTGATGATCTCGCGCGTCATGGTGACGTCGAAGACCTCGGGCGTGTTCTCGCGCTTGAGGGTGAGCGTGACCTTCGTGTCCTTCGGCCCGCGCATCTTCTTGACCGCATCGACGAGCGTCATGTCCTTGGTGAACTCGCCGTTGATCTTCATGATCTGGTCGCCCGACTTGACACCGGCCCGATAGGCGGGCGTGTCCTCGATCGGCGACACGACGGTGAGCAGGCCGTTGCGGTTGGTGATCTCGATGCCGAGCCCGCCGAAGCTCCCCTTGGTATCGACCTGGAGCTCCTTGTAGAGATCGGGTGTCAGGTAGGCGCTGTGCGGATCGAGGGAGGCGAGCATGCCGTTGATCGCGCCCTCGATGAGCTGCTTGGTCTGGACGTCGTCGACGTAGTTCTTCTGGATGATGGAGAGGATGTTCGTGAAGGTCTCGAGGCCCTCGTAGGACTCCTTGGCCGCGGCGCCCCCCCGCGCGGGCTGACCGCCGCTCGAGAAGAGGACGGCCACCAGGACGGCCAGGCCGACGCTTGCTACCCACGGGGCGCGCTTGCTCTTCATCGGGTGCTCGGCTCCTTCATGGCCCGCCGACGACTATACTGGCCGACGGGCCGAGAGAAAAACGGCTCGAAAACGAATCACCTCTAGCCTTCCGCCCCCGCTCGGGCAAGGCCGAAGTCGCGTGTCGCTTGCAAACCCATCGGCCCCTCGCTACGGGAGCCGGGACCCCATGCAGGTGACGACTCAGCTCTCGGTGTTCCTCGAGAACCGGGCCGGCGTCCTCGCCAGGCTCGCGGCAGACCTCGCGCGGCACCGGGTGAGCATCCGGGCGCTCACCGTCGCGAACCTGGTGGATCACGCGGTCGTCCGCCTGGTCGTGAGCGACCCGCGGCGCGCGCTCCACCTGCTCGGGGACCGCGGCGTCCTGGCCTTCACCTCCGACGTGCTGGCGGTCGAGGTTCCGGACGAGGACGGGACGATCGCCGACATCGCGCGCCGGCTCGGACGGGCGGGCATCAACATCGAGTATGCGTACGGCAGCGGACCGGCGGGAGGCGGGAAGGCGGTCATCTACCTGCACGTCTCCGACCTCAGGAAGGCCCGCGGCGTGCTTCGGCCGAAGCGGCCCCGGCCTCGCCGGCGGCGATGAGGGCCTCGAGCAAGGCCACCTGCTCCGGCGACGCCCAGTCGCGCGGCCCGATCACGCGCTCGACGACATGCCCGGTGCGGTCGATCACGAACGTCTCCGGGTATCCCCATACGCCGTAGCGGTCCCCCACCTGGTGGTCGGGATCGACCAGCACCGGGAACGACAGCCGCATCTCCTTGACGAACGGCTCGACCACCCGCTTGCCATCCTCGTCCTGGCTGACGGCGAGGAGCTGGAAGTCGCGATCGCGCAGCCGCTCGTACAGCCGCTGCATGGACGGCATCTCCTCGCGGCAGGGCGGACACCAGGTCGTCCACAGGTTCAGGAGAACCACCTTGCCGCGCAATGCCGAGAGGCGAACGGCTTGTCCCGAGAGGTCGGGCACGGCGAAGTCGGGCGCGAGCCGGGGTCCCCGGTGCTGGAGCCAGACGAGCCCCACCGCGGCGGCGAGTCCGATCGCCGCCGCGGTGAGCCCGACGGTCAGGCCTCGGCGGCGTGCCACCGCCGCTGCGCGAGGAGCTGCCATCCCCCGATGCCGAGGAGGACCAGGCTCGTGAGCTGCGCCTCCGTGAGGCCGAGCGCCACCGGTGCGTTCACGCGCACGAACTCGACCAGGAAGCGGGCCGTGGAGGCGAGGAGGAGGTACCACCAGAACACCGTACCCTCGGGCGCTGTCACCCGTCGCATGCGCCAGAGGAAGAAGAACACGGCGAAGTACGCCGCGCTCTCGTAGAGCGGCGTCGGATGCACGACCACGCCCGCCGGCTTGTCCCAGCCGACCACGGCGTAGGGATAGGCCATGCCCCACGGCAGCGTCGTCTCCTTCCCCCAGTCCCCGTCGCCCGCAAGCTGGCAGCCGAGGCGGCCGATCGCCTGCCCGAGGGCGATCGCCGGCGCGGCGACATCCGCGCCGCGCAGCCAGGGGATGCCGGCGCGGCGGAAGAAGATGGTCACCGCCAGCGCGCCGCCCACGAGCCCGCCGTAGAAGACGAAGCCGCCGCCGTTCCACAGGAAGTCCGCCGGCGCGCGCACGAACTCCGGCCACGCATCGAGCACGAGCCAGAGCCGAGCGCCCACGATGCCGCCCACTGCCGCCCACACGACCGCCGAGGAGCCGAGCGCCGGATCGTATCCCTTGCGTGCGAACTCGCGCGACGCCGCCGCGCTCGCCGCGAGGAAGGCGAGCGCGAGGAAGATGCCGAAGATGTGGATCGGGATGGGCCCCAGGTGGAGCACGTCCGGGATCATCTGGAAACGGTGATGATAGCGGACGCGCCGGGCCGCCGCTACCGACTTACCCGGCCGCGGCGGTGAGGCGGCGGGGCAGCTCACAGATGAAGAGCGCACCGCCGTCGGGGGCGTTCTCGGCCCAGATCCGCCCGGCGTGTCCCTCGACGATCTCGCGACAGATGGCGAGGCCGAGTCCCGTCCCGCCGGCGGCGGACTTCGTCTTGCTCGACTGCACGAACTTGTCGAAGACGAGCTCGAGCTCCTCCGCGGGGATACCCGGGCCATGATCGCGCACCGTGAGCCTCACCAGGCGCTCCCCGGGTCGCAGGGTCACCGTGATCCGCCCGTTCCCCTCCGGGGAGAACTTGACGGCGTTGCTGAGCAGGTTGCGGAGGAGCTGGCGGATCTTGCCCCGGTCAACCGCCGCCAGGACGCCTTCCTCGGCGCCGGCGTACTCGATGACGAGGTGTTTCTCGCTGGCCAGCGAGCGAAACTCGTCCACCGCGTCGAGCACCTCGTGGCAGAGGTCGGCTTCCACGAGGTCGAAGGTCATCTTCCCGGCCTCGAGCTTCGCGAGGTCGAGCAGGTCGTTGAGGAGCTGGAGGAGCGTGCTCCCGCTGTCCTCGATGTTCTCGAAGTAGTCCTCCAGCTCGTCGCGACCGACCGTGGCGCTGCCGCGCACGCCGAAGCGGGCGAAGCTCAGGATGCCGTGCAGCGGCGTGCGAAGCTCGTGCGACATGTTGGCGAGGAATTCACTCTTGGCGCGGTTGGCGGCCTCGGCCGCCTCCTTCGCCCCCGCGAGGTCCCGCAGGACCGCCTCGAGCTGCGCGGTGCGCTCCCGGACGGTGGTCTCGAGCCGCTCGTTGTGCCGGCGGATGACCTCCTGGGCCGTGTAGAGCTCGGCGCTCTTCTCCTCGAGGAGACGCTCCGCTTCCTTGCGAGCTCGCCGTTCGCGCTCGGCGCGCCGGGAAAGGGCCTCTACGTCGGGCACGGCGCCGCGATGGTACGCTCGAGGGAGAAGCGCACGCCGCTTTCGCCGGGCAGGGCCTCCCGGGCGATCGCGATCCGCTCCCCGAAGTGCTCGGCGCAGCCGAGGATGAGGCCCTCGGCGAGGTCCGCAAACGGGCGCGACGAGCGGTAGACCATGTCGAGTCGATCGGGCGCCGGTGCCGAGCACTCGAAGCTCGGCAGCTCCGCGTCGGGGTAGAGCTTCTTCACCTCGGTGTGGATGTGCATCTCGATGCCCATGAGGAAGTCGAACGCCGACCCCACACCCGAGAAGAAGCGGGGATAGAGCTCGACGAACCGCCGGAAGAGATGCCGTCCGAATTCCCGCACCAGAACGGGGATCGCGAGCCCGGTCGCCCTGCTCAGGGCGGCCACCAGCGCGATCAGCTCGCCATGATCGTAGGTACCGACGGCGGTGTAGCTTCCGCCCGACGGCACCCCGCTGGCGTCGACGATCGCATCCGCCACGTCGGGGGAGAAGCGTTGCTCCACCATCTCGAGGAATTCCGTAAAGACGATGCCCTTCATGGTAGCCCTCCTGTCGGTTGGGCAGCCCCGTGTGCCTCTGGGGCGAGCGGCAGGTCGACGGTGAACGTGCTGCCGGCCCCGGGCTTGCTCTCGACCGCGATCCGCCCGCCGTGGCCCTCCACGATCCGCCGCGCGATGGCGAGGCCCAGCCCGGCGCCCTCGTGATGATGGGCGGCATCGGGGACGGCGAACTCGTCGAAGAGGCGCGGCAGGAACTCGGCGGGGATCCCGCGGCCACGGTCAGCGACCGTGAGGCGGGCGCGTCCGTCGCGCCGCAAGACCTCGACCATGACGCTCGTGTCCCGCGGGCTGAAGCGGATCGCATTGTCGAGGAACGCGCGTATCGCGGTCGTCATCCAGGCGCGATCCACGAGCACGGGCGCAGCGTCGAGCCGCCCACAGTGGACGGTCACGCCGTTGCCGGCGGCCTCTCCGCCGATCTCGGCGACGGCGTCCCGCACGACCATCGGCAGGTCCACCGAGGTCGGCTCGAAATCCCGGGTACCGGACTTGAGCTCGGCGAGGGTCACGACCTTCGCCAGGAGGTCGTGCAGCCGGGCCGCGCTGCTGTGGATCATGCCGGCCAGCTCCTTGCGCTCGGCGGTGTCGACATGCCCGTCGTCCAGGAGAAGGTCAGCGGCCCCCAGGATGCCGGTGAGCGGGGTGCGGGTCTCGTGCTGGAGCAGACCGAGGAAGGTGGTCTTCAGCTCGTCGACCTCCTCGATCGACTTCATGCGCAGGTGGACGCGGACCTTGGCGAGCAGCTCCTCCTCGTCGAAGGGCTTGGTGACGTAGTCGTCGGCGCCGGCCTCGTAGCCTTGCAGGCGCTCCGAGACCATCGCCTTCGCCGACACCATGATGATCTTGATCCAGCGAAGCCGCGGGTCCGCCCGGAGGCGGCGGCAGGTCTCGTAGCCGTCCATCCCCGGCATCATGATGTCGAGGAGGACGAGATCGGGCTTCGTCTCGGAAATGAGCGACAGGGCGTCCTCCCCCGAGCCGGCGCTTTCGAGCAGGTAGTGCCGGGTGAGGATCGTGCGAAGAATCTTCAGGTTGCGGGGGTTGTCATCGACGATGAGGATCTTGCTGCGGGTAGGCATGCGGGTTCCGCTCGCCCGGCGGCGCAGCGGTTTTCGGCACGTTGGAGCCGGAACTTGAGTCGACGGCTGCCAGGGACGGAACGCGCGCGATCAGGGCCGCGCGACCTAGCGCCCCAGCCGCCTGAGCTGGCGAGCGGTGAGCGCCCAGCGCAGGGTGGCGCCGGCGGGCGGTACGAGCTTCTCGACCTCGACCGCGACGCACCCGCCCTTCTTGAGGTCGATCGCGAGCCGATCGGGCGCCCCGGTCAACAGCAGGGAGGCGAGCCGCGACAGTCCCGGCTCGTGCCCGACCAGCATCACCTGCTCGTGGCGCGACCACGGCCGGAGCGCCGCCAGCGTCTCGGCGGGCGGCACCCCCGGTGCGAGCGCTGGAAGCTCGCGGGGGGAGGGAGCGCGCTCGAACGCCGCGGCGACGATCGCCGCCGTCTCGGCCGCGCGCGGCAGCGGGCTGGTCAGGATGACGCCGCACTCGATGCCGAGGGCCCGTATCCCCCGCGCGGCGACCGCCATCCTCGCGCGGCCCCGAGGCGTGAGCCGCCGTGCCCGGTCGTCGCCCCCGGGAGGGGCGTCCTCGGCGATTCCGTGGCGGAGGAGATAGACGGTCATGTGCCGGTCGCCCGCACCAGGCGCAGCACGCGCGCGGCGCGCTTGTGCCGCGACAGCTCTTCGAGCACACCGCGCCGGAGCGTGGCACGGTCGAATCGGCGCCACAGGGCGGGAAATCGCCGCCGGCGCCGGCGGGCGCGACGTCCGAGCACGCGGATGAGCGCTCCCATGGCGAGCAGCGTGGCGGGCGGGAGCGACGCCGTATCCGCGAGCTCACGCAGCCGCGCGATCTGAGTGACCGCGTCCTGATGCGCGCCGAGCGTGTCCTGCAACCGCTCGAGCAGCCGGAGCATCCGGACGAGCCGCTTTCCGCCGAGACCGCGCAGCGTCTCGAGGGCGTACCGCAGCCGCTTCACCCGCACCCGAAGGCGATGAAACGCCTCGGGTGATGCGTCGTCGTCGAGCCGCCTCCCGGCGCGCAGGACGGCGCGGAGATGGGGCGCGGCCAGGTCGCGGGCGATCTGGCCGAGGCCGAGGTCCGGTCGCACGCCGCCGAGGGAGGCGAGGCGGGTCAGCACCCTGCGGCAGCGGGGCCCCTCGAGCGTGCGAACGAGGCCGTCGTGGGCGAGGGCGCGGCGCTCGCGGAGCACGGTCACGAGCGGCGCGAGCGCATCCCGCTCGACCGGATCGAGCCGCCGGCCGCGGGACGCGATCGCCATGAGCAGCACGTCCAGGTCGCGCACCGCGCCGATCGCGTCGGCGAGCCACGCGAGCTCCTGGGACGCGCGGCGCGCCGTGCCGGCGCCAAGGACGGGCTCGAACAGGCGCAGCGCAGCACGCAGGCGCCGGGTGGCCACGCGGAGCTGGTGCACGGGCTCGGCCTCGCCCGCGCGCGCACCGGCCTCCTCGCGCGCGAAGACCCGCAGCTGGAGCCGCAGCGCGCTCGCGAGCGCCTCCCCCGCCGGGTCGTTGGGCGAGAGCAGCAGGCCTCGCGGGCGGACCTGCCCCCGAGGGCGGCCTCCCCTCACCGTCCGCGGCTCGCGCCCGCGTCGGCCGGCGGCGCCACGGCGAGCTGCCCGGCGCTGGCGAGGTAGCGGGCGATGTGGGCGCGGAGGTCGTCCTGGATCTCCTCCACCGAGCGCCGTGCGTCGACCCGGACGAAGCGGAACTCGTCCGCGAGGCGATCGTACTCCTCGAGGAGGCGCCGCTGGTAGCGGTCGAACGACTCGAAGATGTCGGTGCCGAGCGCGAGATGCATGCCGGACTCCCAGTAGTTCATTCCCTTGCCCGCCAGCACCCGCGGCACCAGGTGCTCCAGGTCGATCTCGAGGTAGAGGACGAGGTCGGGCACCAGCGCCACGCCGAAGAGCTGGCGCGTCCAGCCGGGGTTCGCGCCCATCACGGCGTTGCGCGCGAACGCCGTGTACATGTAGCGGTCAGCGATCACGACGAAGCCCGCCTTGAGCGACGGGATGATCTGATGCTCGAGCCGGTCTGCGAAGTCCGCGGCGTAGAGCAGGCTGAAGGTGGTGACCGTGAGGTAGTGCCCCGCCTTCGCCTCGTTGATCGTCTCCGAGAGGAGCGGCGAGCGGGTCCAGCCGGTGTTGCTCACCGCGTAGCCCTCGACCTCGAGCCACGAGCGCAGCATCTCGATCTGGGTCGACCGCCCCACGCCGTCGGTCCCCTCGATCACGATCAGGTGGCCGGGCAGCGGGCCGAGCTTCAGGTATGGGAGTCCGTGCCCGTACCACCGTTTCCTGCGCCTAGCGCCGGGAGCCATTCCGGCCCTTCCGGTCCCGCGGTCCGTCATAGTCGCGGAGCATGGCCTGGACCACGCGGCGTACGGCCTTCTGCAGCGTCTTGATCTCGGCGGTGGCGTCCATGACCTCGAGCCCGAACTCCCCCGTCAGGCGATCGTAGGTGTCCAGCACCCGGCTCTGGAAGAGCCGGAAGCTCTCCACCGGATTCGCCGCCAACCCGAGGTCCATGCCGGCCTCGTGGTACTTGAGCTTCGAACGACCGGCGAGCAGGCGCTCGAGCGACACCTCGATCGGCACGCGGAAGTACAACGTCAGGTCGGGCCGCGGGGCGAAGCTGTAGACCGCGCGGACCCATTCGGGGTGGACACCCCGCGCCACGTCACGGCCGAAGGCCGTGAAGGCGTAGCGGTCCGCCAGCACGATCATCCCGGCCTTGAGCGGCGGCATGATCTGGTAGGTCAGACGATCGGCGAAGTCGACCGCGTGCAGCAGGCTGAAGGTCGTCGGCGTGAGCAGGTCCTTCTTCTTCCCGCGCTTCATCGAGCGCCGGACCAGCCGCGAGGAGTTCCACTCCGTGAAGTGCACCCGGTAGCCGCGCGCCGCGAGCCAGCGCTGGAGGAGGAGGAGCTGGGTGGACTTGCCCGATCCGTCGACGCCTTCGACCGCGATCAGCCGCCCCGGATACGGGTGCGGGAGGTTGAGCAGGCTGTCGCTCAAGCGGCTCAGGCGCGAATCGCCGCGCGCGGCATCTCCGGCGTGGTCCGCTGCCGGAGCCGCAGGAGGACCGGCCGGTCGAGAAGCCGGGCGAGAAGATCCACCCGTCGCTGTGCTGCCCATAGCTCGAGTTCCGCGTTGTCTTTGCCGGAGTCCACCTCGATGAGCAGGCGGCCTCCCCGATGCGAGGTGCGTATGCTTCTAACCACACTGAACTGGGTCCGGTCCAGTGCGTCGGAAACCCGAAGCAAGGCGGCCAGCGCACGCACCCGCCGCCGCATCGGAGGGGGCAGCACCTGGACGTCCGGGTCTGACGGGCTCGGAAGTTGCTTTCGATGGCCCCTCGCCACCAGGGCGAGCATCTCGATGTCGAGCGGCTCGAAGCCGAGCAGCTCGCCCGTCCGGATGAGGTACGCGGAGTGGCGATGGTGGCGGCCGTGGTCGATCGCATGGCCGATGTCGTGCAGGAGCGCGGCGTACTCGAGCGGCTCGCGGGCCGAAGGCGGCAGCCGGAGCTCGTCGGCGGTGGCATCGAAGAGGGCGAGGGCGAGCCGGGCCACCTGGCGGCCATGCGCGTTCGGGCCTGCGAAGCGTTCCGCCAGCGCCTCGACGGAGCGACGGCGCACGCTGGCGGCGTCGCCGGGACCGGAGCGCAATCCAGCGAGCTCGAGCAGCAGTCCTTCGCGCAACGCCCACGTGCAGGCCATCAGCTCGGGGATGCGGGCCTGCCCCAGCAGCAGGTCGAGCAGCACGACCGCGGCCGGCATGAGATCCACCCGCTTGGTGTCGATCCCGGGGAGCGACGCTCGCCGCGCCGCGCCCGCGCCAAGGATGCGCTGCCTCAGGCGCGCGATCTCCGCCGCCCTGGCGCGCGCCCCGTGCAGGCGCGCCACGTCCTCGCCGCGCGCCGCACAGGCCATCGCGACCAGCCCGTTGACCGTCCCGGAAGTCCCGATGGCACGCAGGGTTCCCGCCCGGCGCACCCGCGCCAGCACCTCGCCGAGCTCCCGGCGGAGATGCTTCTCGAGCTGACGGACCTGCCCGGTCCGGGGCGGATCGTCGATGAGGAAGCGTTCGGTCAGCCGCGCCACGCCGAGCGGCAGGCTCCGCATCCAGAGTGCCCGCCCGTCGCGGACGAGCACGAGCTCGACGCTTCCGCCCCCCACGTCGACCAGCAGGTGGGGGCCGCCGTCGAGACCGAGGGCGTGGCGGGCGGCGCGGAAGATGAGACGCGCCTCGTCCGGACCCGAGATGATCCGAACCGGGATGCCCGTCTCCCGCCGGAGCAAGCGGACGAAGGCGGCGCCGTTCCGCGCTTCGCGTACCGCGCTTGTCGCCACCGCGCCGAGGCGCTCGACGTGCCGCGCGCGCGCCAGACGCTCGAAGGTCTTGAGCGTGCGCAGGGCCAGCTCCGCCGCCTCGCGATCGAGCTTGCCGCTCGTGAAGGCACGGCGGCCGAGGCGTACCATCTCCTTCAGGCGATCGACCACCTGGATCCGCCCATCCGGGCTGACGTCGGCCACGAGCATGTGCAGGGAGTTGGAGCCGACGTCGATCGCGGCCAGCCGCACCGCGGGCATGATACCCCCCTGCCGGTGCGAAGTCATGTGAAACGATCTTCTCGGTACCGTAACCGGGCCTTCACAATTTCCGCGGTCATGGATGAGTACGCTGGCTGTCATCGAAACGTCGGGCTCGTTGGGCAAGAGATCCGGCTACGTCCCACCGCTCTCATCAACTGAGCTCGTCATGCGTTGAATTTCCGTGTCCTCCGCCGCCGATCGGGACGCTCGGAGCTCTTCAGTTTCGCTCAGCGCATGAGTAACCCGCGTGCACGGTCACGTCCTTCGGTGAAACCGCAGGCGTAATTGCGTCTCTTTGTCCGGGGCGATAGGGGAGCGTCCACAATTTCGTGGACAACCGCTTCGGCGCGGCACTAGGTTCGCCCGCCTGGAGGAACCCATGCAGAGGAAGACGCTGCTTGCCGTCGGCCTGCTGCTCATCGCTCCGCGGCTCGCCCTGGCGGCGTACCGCGACAGCAACGAGGCGGTCTCCCCCCAAACGCAGATGAACGGCGGCGGCTGCTATCCCGTCTCGCGCACCGGGCCGCCGACGGAGATGCTGAACCTGCTCAATCCCGAGTGGGCCGCGATCGACGTGGGGTCGCATCTGCCGCCCGAGTCGGATCCGGTCGCGCTCCACGGAACGGTCGTTTTCGCGAAGATCAACGAGGGCGGCGACGACCCGGGCAACCACGACAGCGACGACCAGAACACGCTCATCGACGTCGACGCCGCCGACATGGGCCTCGTCGCGACGGGGAACATCGGGCCGCACGGCGAGGAGGCCGGCTCCCTCGAGTGGGAGCTCGAGATCGGAAAGTACCCCCTCTTCGCGTGGGCGGGCCACGGCGACCGGATCACCACCGTGGGCCGCTGGATCTGGGACTGCGGCCACCCGGACCCCGACCCGCTCGGCACCTGCTCGTTCACGATGAGCCAGCAGTGCATCGTCGACAGCGACTGCGCGCAGCCCGGCTGCCCGACGTGTCTCCCGGGCGAGACCTGCGCCGGCACGGTGTTCAACTACCACAGCGAGATCCACCCGCCGCAGGCCGTCGCCGTGACCCGCCTCGGCGGGGGCTACTCCTTCAACCGCCGCCGGCGCGCGGGCCGGCGCGCCACCCGCACCGACATCTGGATCACGCCCGACGGCGGGGGGGCCGGTGACCGCTGCGTCGTGACGCATCAGCCGAATTCGATCCAGCAGGCCACGATCGAGTGCTTCCCGCTCTCGCAGCCGCTCGCGAACGTGAACACGAGCAACGTGGCCTTCTACATCCCGCTGCCGCCGCGGCCGGCGAACGGGACCCGCCCGCCGCGCGTCAAGGTGTACGACCACACGCCGCTCGGGCTTCCTCAGCCGGCGGTCACGACCACCTTCGTCGACGGGCCGACGCCGCTCGTGCACGCCGTGGTACACATGACGGCACCCGTCGGCGGCGTCCTGCCGAGCATGGTCGGCAAGACGATCATCGCGGGGTGGCGTGGCGACCGCACCCAGCTGGCGAAGGTGCGCCTGCAGGTGACCGCGATCGAGATCGTGAACGCGCTCAAGCCCGTGAACCCCGCGGTGAGCGAGCGCATGCGCTGCTCCGAGACCTCGACCCAGGACTGCAGCGCGACGCCGTGCCCGCCGGGCGAGACGTGCCGAACCTTCGGCGGCACCATCCCCGGCTGGGAGGTATTCCTCGAGGCGAACGGCAACTGGCAGAAGCTCGCCGGCCTCGAGGGGATCGTCGCGCCGGCGACCGTACCACAGAGCCTCGTCTACGACGAGGCGATCCCCCTCACCGGCGGCGTCCTTCGCCTGCACGCGACCGGTCACAGCCTGGACTGCCGCGAGTCTGTCTACGGCATGTCGATCCGCCGGGACATCGAGATCTTCGGCCCGACGGACACCCTCGCCTGCCTCGAGAACGCCGAGAGCCACGACGTCGGCGACCTCGACCTGACCTTCACCGCCGCGGCGCTCCCGCCCCGTGGGCGGTCCGCTTCCTACGTCACGCAGAGCGTGGGCGGCGAGGGGGGGAGCTGCTCGACGTCGACGGGGCAGCGCTGCCTGACCGACGCCGACTGCCCGAGCGGCGAGACGTGCATGGTGACCGGCGGCTCGTACCGGCTGCACTACACCATCAGGCGCCGCTGATCGCGGCCCGTCCCGCCCGCGAAATGACTGCGTTTTCTCGCCATCGGCGGGGAATCGTGCTTTAACCGCCCGGTGCGGGCCATCGTGCAACGCGTGACCGAGGCGCGGGTCTCGGTGGGCGGTGAGCTCGTCGGCGGCATCGGACGCGGGCTCTGCGTCCTCCTCGGGGTCGGACACGAGGACACCGAGGCGGACGCCGACGCGCTCTGTCGGAAGATCGTCGGCCTGCGCATCTTCGAGGACGGGGCGGGCCGCTTCGCCCGCTCGCTCGAGGACGTCGGCGGCGAGCTGCTCGTCGTCTCGGAGTTCACGCTCTACGGGGACTGCACGAAGGGGCGCCGCCCCTCGTTCACCGGCGCGGCGCCGCCCGCCCGCGCGGAGGCGCTCTACGAGCGCTTCGTCGCCTGCGCCCGCGCCACCCGCCGTCCGGTCGCCACCGGGCGTTTCCAGGCGACGATGGCCGTCGCGCTCGTCAACGACGGGCCCGTCACCTTCGTCCTCGACACCGCCGGGGGCATCTGATGGCGCGCGGCGGCTTCACCGCGATCAGCTCCGGGAAGATCAAGTTCGGCAAGGACGGCCGCTGGTACAGCGACGACGAGCTCGTCCCGAACCGCGCCATCGGCCGGCTCTTCAGCCGCGCCCTGCAGGTGCTGCCCGACGGGCGGGCGCGGCTCGAGCTGGGTGAAGACCGGGCCGACGTCATCATCGAGGACACGCCGTGGGTCGTGACCGCGGTCGAGGGCGGCCCGCAGCAGGGCTTCACCGTCGTGCTCAACGACGAGACCCGCGAGCCCCTCGACCCGGCGACGTTGCGCATCGGCGCCGAGAACGTCCTCTACTGCCGCGTGAAGGGCGGCGCCCACGAAGCCCGCTGGCTGCGGCCCGCGTACTACGACCTCATGCGCCATGCGGAGACGGGTCCCGGCGGCGAGGCCGTGCTGCCCGTCGGCGGGCGGCGCATCCGGCTTGCCGCCGCCTGAGCCCGTGCACGTCGTCCTCGTCGCGCCCGAGATCCCGCAGAACACCGGCTCGATCGGCCGGCTCTGCGTGGCGTCCGGCGCGACGCTCCACCTGATCGAGCCGCTCGGCTTCCTGATCACCGACCGTCACCTGCGCCGCGCCGGGCTCGACTACTGGCCGCACGTCGACCTCGTGCGCCACCGGAGCTGGGAAGCCTTCGCGGCCGCGCGCCCGCCGGGACGCCTCCTCTGCTTCTCGGCCCGCGCCGCCCGCTCGTACACCACGGTGCGCTACCGGGACGACGACCTGCTGGTCTTCGGCGGCGAGAGCCGCGGGCTGCCGCCCGCCATCCGCGCTGCCCATGCGCACACCACGTTCGGCATCCCGATCGCCAGCGAGCACGTCCGGAGCCTGAACCTCGCGACGGCGGTAGCCGTCGTCCTCTACGAGGCGCTCCGCCAGCTCGGCAAGGTCTGATGCGGCCGCACCGCCTCCTCGTGGCGGCCGCGCTCGCCGCGGCCTGCGCCGCCGTCCCCCTCCCCCGCCACTCCGTCTACCATCCCTCGGATGCCGATCTCAGCGTGACGCGCATCGTGCACGCCTCCCTCATCCTCGAGATGCGCGGGACGCGAGTCGTCGTCGACCCGTGGTTCGAGTCGGGCTGGATGATCCGCCAGCAGGAGCCGCTCGGCCTGACGCCCGACGGCCTGCCGTCGTTCGCCGCGGTGCTCGTGACCCACCGCCACCACGACCACTTCGACCCCCGCGCGCTCCGCCGGCTCGCGGCGACCGTGCCCGAGGTGATCGCGCGCCCGGAGCTGCACGCGCGGCTCGCCCACCTGGGCTTCCAGCGGGTGACCGACCTCGGCTGGTGGGACCGGACGCGCGTCGGCGACATCGACGTGACCGCGGTCCCGGCGCGCCACGGCGTTCCCGAGAACGGCTACGTGCTCGCGGCCGGCGGCGTCACCGTCTACGTCGCCGGCGACACGCGCTACTTCGACGAGCTGGTCGACGTCGCGACGGTCTTCCCCGCGCTCGACGCCGCGGTTCTCCCGGTCGGCGGCCTCAGGCTCCTCGGCTTCCCGCGCGAGATGGGACCGGGCGACGCCTCACGCGCCGCCGCGGTACTCGGCGCCCGACGGCTCATCCCGATGGGCTACGGCGAGGAGGGCGGCTTTCCGCTCCGGTGGCACGCGCTCAGGCCCGTCGAGCGGTTCATCAAGGCGTGTGCCGAGCGCGGCATCGACCGGCAGCGGATCGTCGTACTCGAGCCCGGGGAGAGCTGGCACTACTACAAGTAGCCGGCGGACGACCCCGGCCTACGACCCCAGGCACACATCTTCGTGGGCTCGAAGGCGCCCTGGTACGAGATCGCCGACGAGCTTCCACGGTACGACGAGTACGCGCCTGCAGCGTAGCAACTGTCGAGCGCCGTCCGGCCGTCAGTCGACGGGGGCGGCGCGGCTCACCGTCGGCTCGTCGAGATGGTCGACAAGCGGCCCACGGGTGAGCCAGTCGCTCGCCGCCCGCCGGCCCGCCTCGTACATCGCCGACAGGATGCGACGCTCGAAGTAGAGGTACGAGCCCGCGTTGAAGCAGGCGTCGCGCAACGGCCGCACCGCCTCGTAGAGGACCACGTCGCGGTACCGGCCCCCGTGCCGGCGCGTCACGCGGTTTCGTTCGAGAAGAAGCTTGCGGTCGATGTTGTAGGCGTTCTCGAGGAAGGTATCGACGATGCGCTCGACGGCGCGCCCGAAGTGGGCGAATGGCACCGGATTGGGCTCGGGCGGCGCGGTGACCAGCACGGTCACGACCTCGTCCGCGCCGAGGGCCACCACCGGCGCGAGCGGCGTGTTCACGAGCAGCCCGCCGTCCCACAGGAGGTGGGGGCCGATCTGCACCGGCGGAAAGAGAAGCGGGATGCTCGCGCTCGCCAGAACCATGTCCACCGTGATCGCGTCCACGACCACGTACTCGGGCGAAGGCAGGACCGGCGCCGTCACGTAGCGCACCACCTGGCCGGTGTTGGCGTCGACCGTGTTGAGAGCGAGCCGGACGCCGCGGTTCGGCACGCGCTCGCCGCGGAACGCGTCGACCAGCCGGGCGCGGAGCGGGGCCGTGTCGACGAGGAAGGGCTCGCGAATGCCCTCGAGGAAGCGGCTCACGAGCTCGAAACGCGACGTCAGCAGGTACTCGATCCACGGGGCGACGAGGCCCCCGGGGCAACGCGGGAGGTGGCGCGGCAACCGCTGCAGGAAGGCGCGCAGCGGGCCGGTCGTGCTGAGCCAGCGGATCGCCTCGTCGATGCCGAGACGCACGAGCGTACGCAGTGCGCCGTCGAAGAAGGCCGGGCTCGCCGTGACCGGCGGGTGGTCGGCGATCTCGTTCCAGAACTGGAGCATCTCGCGCGGCGATTTTCCAGCGGCGATCAGAGCCGCGTTGATGCCGCCCGCCGACGTGCCGGAGATCACTGCGGGGCCGCGCGCGAAGCGCGGATCCTCGAGCAGCCGCTCGTAGACCCCCACCTGGAACACGCCCCGCGCCCCGCCACCCGACAGCACGAGCCCGGGAGTGCGCGGTCCGAGCCGGCCGTGAGCTGGTCGCATCACGCGCACCCCACGGCCACCGCGATGCCAGGCTCAAGGTCGGCACCCTTCGCGCTGAGGGCAGCCACCGCCACGAAGTAGCCGCCGGCGGGGCGGCATCTGCGGGTCAACGAGTACATCAAAGTGGCGTTCCCTGTGATCATCGCTATGCAGGATGCCGCCGCACCCTTCGTCAGGGAGGGTAAACCGAGATGCGACGCGTCCGTCCATTCAGAAATTCCCTCGGCTCGCTACGGGTGTTCCCGGATGCGTCGGCCAGACTCGTACAGAACCCGACAGGATGACGTATTTCCACGGTCTGCGGCGGAGACGGGTCGGCGCGCGGTTGAGTTGATCGAGTACTAACTATGTGTCAGACCGAGCGAATGTCGAACCCTCGACCTCTTGAATGCCATGTCAGCGGCGTCGGCAACGGCAGGGGCGGCATGAGGAGGTCCCAGCCTCTGCCATATAACTCGAGCCGGAAGATAGCTTCACGGGCGAGGTGCCGTCGCCCGGCAATGCGTGCCCGGCGTCGCATCCGGTCGCGTGTCGCGCCCGTTTTGTGATCCCTTCCAACCAGGCAAGTTTCACAGCCTGGATTTCCGCGGCCCGGTGCGATGCTACGGGGCTCGCGCCGTATTGCAAAACGGCCTCCGAACGAGGACAAGACAGCCGGCGCCGATGCCGCCCCTCGAGCGCTACGCCCGCTTCCTCATCCGCCGCGCCCCGGTTGTCGTGCTCGTCGTCCTGCTCGTGACGGCCGGCATGTTCGCCGGCATCCGGCGGCTGCGCGCCGAGTTCAGCATCGACGCGAGCCTGCCGCAGGGCCATCCCTTCGTCGAGATCGATCGCCAGATCCGCACCGAGTTCGGCGGCCGCAACACGATGATCGTGGCCGTCGTGCCCCGCGAGGGCGACGTGTGGCGGCCCGAGGTGCTGGAGGTCGTGCAGCGCCTGACGTTCGATGCGCTCGAGCTCGAGGACGTGATGGCGCAGAACGTGGTGAGCCTCGCCGCCCCGAGCGTGCGGTACCCAGAGGACCGCGGCGGGACGATCAGCGTCGGCTATTTGATGAAGGAGGTGCCGCGCACACCCGAAGACATCGCCGCGCTGCGGGCGCGGCTGCAGAGCGACCCCCAGCTCGACGGCATGCTCGTCACCCGCGACCAGCGGGCGGCGCTCGTGCTGCTCGACTTCTGGCCGAGCGCGAGCGCCGAGGACGTCTTCGGCCGTACGACACGGCTCGTCGAGCCGTATCGTGATCGCCCGCTCGACTTCTACTTCGCGGGCGAGCCGGTGCTCGCGATGAGCGACAAGGAGCAGTCCCGTGCGGTCGCGGTGCGTATCCCGTTCACGTTCCTCGTGATCGCGCTGATGCTCCTGCTCTCGTTCCGCAGCCTGCAGGGGATGTTCGTCCCCATGCTGACCGCGACGCTCAGCACCGTCTGGGGCCTCGGCCTGATGGGCTTCACCGGCGTCGTCATCGACGGCTGGAACGTCGCTGTGCCGATCCTCCTGATCGCGGTCGCGGCCGCGCACTCGGCCCAGATGCTCAAGCGCTACGGCGAGGAGGTGGCGCGCTCGCACGACAACCGCGACGCGGTGATCCGCTCGACGGTGGCGATGGGGCCGGTCATGGTGGCGGCCGGGCTCACCGCGGCCCTCGGGTTTGCGTCGCTCGCCCTCTTCGGGGTGCGCTCGATCGGCAACTTC
Organism: Deltaproteobacteria bacterium; assembly: GCA_005888095.1. GTDB lineage: Bacteria > Desulfobacterota > Binatia > DP-6 > DP-6 > DP-3. The sequence goes on from VBKF01000117.1 coordinate 41,181, forward strand.
GGCCTCTCCTGCTCGTACGGCATCGCGAGCGCCGTCCTGCTGGAGATGACGTTCATCCCGGCGCTGCGCGCGCTCCTGCCCGCGCCGCGGCGCGTGCCGGGCGAGGGCGGGCCGACCCACGCCTTCCTGAGCTTCCTCGCGCGGAGCATCCTCGGCCGGCGCGGCCGCGGGGTGGTGGTCGCCGCTGCGCTCGTCCTGGCGCTCGCCGTCGCCGGCGCGCTGCGTATCCGCACCTACGGGTCGGCGCGCGACTACATGCCGCGCGGCGGTGTCGCGCGCACGCATCTCGAGGCGATCGAGCAGCACTTTCCGGGCACGGTGACGATGACGGTACTCTACGTCGGTCCTCCGGGCAGCGTGCGCACCCTCGAGGTGGTCCGGCACGAGGCAGCGTTGCAGGAGGCGCTCGCGCGCGATCCGCTCGTCGAGCGCACCGCGTCGCTCGCCGACCTGGTGAAGACGCTGCACCGCACCTTCAACCCGGAGGACCCGCAGCCCTACCGGCTCCCGGACACGCAGGAGCTGCTCGCCCAGCTCATGTTCCTCGGCGACTCGCCCGCCTTCGAGCGCTTCACCGACCGCGCGCTCTCGAAGTCCCTCGTGGTCGCCTACCTGCGCAGCGACGACTCCGCGCGGGTCGGTCCGCTCGTCCGCCGGGCGCAGGCCTGGCTGCGGGACCATCCCGCGCCGGCCGGCACGACCGTGCTCGTCGCAGGCGGCGTCGGTCCGACGATCCTCGCCGTGAACGAGCACACGACCTACGGGAAGATCCTGAACATGCTGGCCGTGCTGGCGGCGATCTACGTCGTCTCCTCGCTCGTCCTGGGCTCGCCGCTCGCCGGCCTCTACGTCGTGACGCCGATCGCGGCGGCCGTCGTCTTCCTCTTCGGCTTCATCGGCTGGACCGGCATCCGGCTCGACATGGGCTCCGCCTCGGTGATCGCGATGGCGACGGGGATCGGGGCCGATTACGCGATCTACTTCCTCTATCGCCTGCGCGAGGAGCGGGCGCGCCTCGGCAACGACGAGGCGGCGTTCCGCGAGGCGCTGCACACCTCGGGCCGTGCGGTCCTGTTCGTCGCGGCGAGCATCGGCGCGGGCTTCGGCGTGATGGCGTTCTCCCCCTACCTCGGCCTCTGGCTCTTCGGCACGCTCATGCCGCTCGCCATGGCCGTCTCGTGCGTGGCGGCGCTGTCGATCATGCCGGTGATGGTGCTGCGCATGCGGCCGGCGTTCGTGTTCGGGCGGGCGGCGCGCCCCGAGCCCGGTGCCGCGGCCGCGCGGCGCGTGGCCGGTTGAGCCGGACAGCGCGCCGTCGGGTGCGCCTCAGCCATCGCGGGTCAGGGGAACAGCTCGAGGGTGTCGCTCCAGTTCGCACGAGTGAGGCCCTCGGGCGTGTTGCAGTCCGTATCGTCGAGTAGGTCGGTGAGGAACTGTGCTTGCTCTGACCCCACGACGTTGCCGTCGGCGTCATACATGACGACCGGGGCAGTGCCCACCGCGCCGATCGTGCCTTCGGCGTACCTGATGGGGGGAAACCCCGTCGCGGTGGCACGGAACGGCGTCGCAACCAAGCAGGACATGCCGGGCTCCAGCACGCCGCGGAAGGTGAGCCTCCCCGTGCACCCTTCACCCCCGCCGAGCTCGCCGGTCGCCGTGAACTCGATCGGTCCCGTCGACGGCGAGTCCGTGATGCCCGGGCTGGCCGTGAAAACGCCGGTGGGCGCGTCTGGGGTGCCACCCCACGTGCACACCAAGGCGCCACGAGCCGGCGCCGCCCGACTGGCCGTCGCCCGGACGACTGCCAGCGCCAGGACGGCGATTGCAATGGCTGTGAGTCGCGCTCTCATTCCGATGTCCTCCCTTTCGAGGCCTCGCCTGAGCGTGAGGCAGGCCCTGACCTGGAGGCGCTAGTGCCAGAGGCGCGGGTGGTCTCGGCGAGGGGAGTGCAGCGCCAGGCGGGATCGGCGTACCCCGAGGTCCGTTCTCCTCTGGCGAACGACCTGCGCTTCAGCGGGCGCCGGCACGGAGCGCCCGGCGATGCTGAGCCGCTCACCCGGTGGTCCGCTGCAAGCGTTTGTTAGGCAACTGCTGCTCCGCCGCGACCCGCTCAGCGACGAAGACTTTGAGAAGTGACTGGTACGGCACGTCACGCTTGTTCGCGAGCGCCTTGAGGTCCGCGAGCAGCGGCGTGGGCAAGCGGAGCGATATCGTCGTGGTCGATGGCTTGAGGTTCGGGAAGCGGATGATTCGCCCCTGCGACCAATCGACGTAGTCGGTTGTATCGTGGGTCTCCCAGAACTCCCGTTCCGCTCGCTCGCTGCGGAACCTAGGAATCGGCTTCCTCTGGCGTCGGCGCGACTTGCGCATGTGCATACTCCTTCCGTTCGCGTCGACTCATCGGACGAGCTGAAATGACGCGAACCCTCTTACCTCTCACCGTGAAGACGACGGCGAGTTCCCTCACACCGTCCGTGCGGCCGAGTGCGAAGTAGCGGGGCTCGCCGCTCCCCGTCCCGGTGGCGACCGATACCAGGAGCGGCAGGTTGCCGAAGATCTGCTCGCACTCGGCCTGTGTAACCTGATGCCAAGCGGCGCCCGACGCGCTCCATTCGGGGAGTCGCGGATGCGTCAGAACTCGATGACCGTGTCCTCCCCGTCGCCCACGTGGACGGTGTCGACGAAGCGGATCATGCGCCGGACGTTCGCCATCAGGACGGAGCTCGTCCGGATGCCGCCGCCGAAGTACCGCACGCCCCGCATGAGCGTGCCGTCGGTGACGCCGGTGGCGACGAAGAGGATGTCGGGCCCGGGGGCCAGCTCCTGCTCCGTGTAGACGCGCTTCACGTCGGTGATGCCCATGCGCCGCATCCGCTCCTCCTGGCCGGGCTTGGTCGGGACGAGCCGGGCCCGCATGCCGCCGTTGAGGCAGCGGAGCGCCGCGGCCGTCAGCACGCCCTCGGGCGCGCCGCCGATCCCCATGACGGCGTGGACGTTGGTGCGACGGATGGCGGCCGTGATCCCGGCTGACAGGTCGCCGTCGCTGATCAGCTTGATGCGCGCGCCGGCGTGTCGGATGTCGGCGATCAGCTTCTCGTGCCGCGCCCGGTCGAGCACGATGACCACCAGGTCGCGCACCCCGCGGCCGAGCGCGCGCGCGATCGCCTTCAGGTTGTCCTCCACCGGGGCATCGAGATCGATGACGTTGCGCGCGCCGGGCCCCACCACGATCTTCTCCATGTAGCAGTCGGGCGCGTGCAGGAGGCCGCCCCGGTTCGAGGCCGCGAGGACCGCAATCGCCCCCGGGGCCCCGGTGGCGCAGAGGTTCGTGCCCTCGAGCGGGTCGACGGCGATGTCGACCTCGAGGTCGTCGGGCCTGCCCCGCCCGACCTTCTCCCCGATGTAGAGCATCGGCGCCTCGTCGCGCTCACCCTCGCCGATCACCACCGTGCCGCGCATGGGCAGGCTGTCCATCGTCTTCCGCATCGCCTCGACGGCGACGTGGTCGGAGAGGCGGCGGTCGCCCTGCCCCATCGTGCGCGCCGCGTCGATCGCCGCCTCCTCGCATACGCGCAGGAACTCGCGCGAGAGCGTCTCGCCGGTCGTCTCCGGGGCCGTCTGCTTGTGCGCCGTCACTTGGTCTTCCCCGCGTAGATGTCCATGACCGTCTGGAGGAACTCGACCGCCTCCTTGCGCGGCCGCTGGAAGGAGTTGCGCCCGATGATCGATCCGAAGCCGCCGCCGTCCCGGATGCCCCGGACCTCGTCGAGGATCGAGGCGGTGTCCTTCGCCTCCCCGCCGGAGAAGATCACGATGCGCCGGCCGTTGAAGGAGCTCTGCACCACGTGCCGCACCCGCTCGGCGAGCGTCGCGATCGGGATGCGCTCCTTGTCGTAGACCTTCTTGGCCGCCGCCTGCTCGATGTGCGCCGCCGGCAGCTTCACCTTGACGACGTGCGCGCCGAGCTGGCAGGCGATCTGCGCCGCGTAGGCGACGACGTCGATCGCGGTCTCGCCCTCCTTGGAGAGCCCGGAGCCGCGCGGGTACGACCACACCACCACCGCGAGCCCCTTCCGCTTGGCCTCCTCGCCGAGCGCGCGGATCTCCTCGTACATCGTGTTGCGCAGGCTCGACCCCGGGTAGATCGTGAAGCCGATGGCGGCGCAGCCGAGCCGGAGCGCGTCGTCGACGCTGCCCGTGATCGCCGGGCACGGCTCGCCGGTCGAGAGGCCGTCGGAGTTGTTGAGCTTCAGGATCAGCGGGATCTCGCCCGCGAACTCCGCCGCGCCCGCCTCGAGGAAGCCGAGCGGCGCCGCGTAGGCGTTGCACCCCGCACCGATCGCCAGCTCGAAGTGATAGCGCGGGTCGTAGCCCGCCGGGTTGGGGGCAAAGGAGCGCGCCGGCCCGTGCTCGAAGCCCTGGTCCACGGGGAGGATGACCAGGCGACCCGTGCCAGCGAGGCGCCCGTGGTTCAGCAGCCGCGCCAGGTTGCTGCGCGTGCCGGGACAATCGCTCCCGTACCAGCCGAGAATCTCGTGGACTCGCTCGTTCATGTCGACGCTCCCCCTCTTCGCTGTCGGTTACGCTCGGCCGCAGCGACCGAACCCGCAGCCCGGTCTGCCGCACCCCCCACCTTCCCCGCGCACGCCGTAGCCGAAGTCGCCGAGCTTCGACTCCTCGACCCAGCGGACCTCCTCGGGATCCATCTCGGCGTCGCAGTGGAGGCAGAGCCGATGCGCCTCTCCGTGGTCGTCGAGATGGACGTGCAGCAGCACGTCGCGCCCGCAGCGGGCACAGTGGCTCACCGGGAAGCCGGAGTCGGCGCCGGGACCCGTCACGCCCGCTCCTCGTGCACGATGCCGATGGCGGCAAGCTCGCGCAGCATGTGCGCGCGGTGCGTCGCGGGCCAGTACACCCGCCCGCAGCGGCCGCACGCGAGGAAGCGGGGTGCCGTGTCCCAGACGTAGGGCGGCACGCGGTCGCGCACCCGATCGCGTGGCACCTCGGTCAGCGGACGGTTGCAGTCGAGGCAGCGCGTGAGCAGCGGGGCCTTGCCGAGCGCCACGGCGGCAGCCACCTGCCGGAGCTGCTCCCGGAAGTGGTCGCTCTCGATGAACAGATGGCGCGGCAGATGGGGATCGCGCAGGAGCCGCGTGTCGCGCGTCAGGAGGAGGCGGCCCTCACGGCGTGCGCAGTCGACCAGCGTGCGGTCGCGCAGGTGCCGTCCGTAGGCGACGTCGTGGCCGAGGATGCGGAGCCAGCGGGCGAGCCGGCCGAGCATCCAGTCGACGGCGAAACGCTGCACCTCGCCGGGCGTCCCCTCGAGCGCGGCCATCGGCGACCTCAGTCTAGCGCCGTTCCCTCGCGCAGGCGAGCGGCCTCGCGCACCCGAGCGAGCGCGTCCCCGTCCCGCCCCGCACGCACGAGCGCGCGGAGGGCCGGGCCGAGGTCCGCATCGCGCTCGGCCAGCCGATCGAAGACGTCGAGGTCGGTGCCGTAGACCAGCTCCCCGAGGAGGCGGGCGTTGTTCGGCGGCACGAGCTCCTCGCGCCGTCCGAGCCCCCGCCGCACGAGCGTCTCGGCCGCGGCGGCGGCCAGCCAGCTCCGGAGACGCTCGCGCCGCGCGGCCGGCAGCCCGGCCGCATAGACCCGGCGGAGCTGCGTCGCCACGCGCGCGAAGAGGGTCGCGCGCGCGCGGGTCACGGCCCAGCGCCGGCGCGCCTCGGCGCACGGCTTGGGCGCGGCACCCGGCCCCGAGCAGAAGAACGCGATGGCGCCCCGGTGGCCCGCGAAGGTCGCGGCCGACTCGTTGAACGTCGCGTCGCCCGGCACGTAGATCGTCGAGTGGAAGAGCTCGTGGATGACCGTGTCGGCGAGCGCCACCGGCGGCGCCTGGGCGACGGTCGAGAGCAGCGGGTCGGCGAACCAGCCGAGCGTGCTGAAGGCGACGGCGGGGCGGACCTCGACGTCGAGCGCCCGCGCGGCGAGCCGCCGCCCGGCCGCCTCGGCCGCACTCCGCTCGAAGAACCCCTGGTACGGCACGCGGCCGACGACCGGGTACCACCAGGTGTAGGGCGCGAGCCGGTCGCGATAGGCCGCCGAGAGCACGTAGGCGGTCGTGTCGCCGTCGAGCTCCGCGAAGGTCGCGTAGTTGTTGCCGACCCGGAGGCCGAGCGGCCCGGCCGCGAATGCCCGCACCGCGCGCACGAGCTCGAGCCGCTCGCGCAGCGTCGGGTCGAGGTCGGGACGGGCGAGCAGCTCCGCGATCGGACGCCGCCGGAGCAGGATGCGTGCCTCCGACCACCCGGCGCGGACGAGATACCCGGCCCCGCCCCCGCCGCACGCCTCGAGCACGGCCAGGGCGCACATGAGGACGAGCCGCGTCACGGCCGCGCCGCCGCCGGCTCGACGGGCGGCGCCTCGCCGCCGTACTGCAGGCGGTAGAGCCGGGCGTAGATGCCGCCGCGTGCCAGGAGCTCGGCGTGCGTCCCCTCCTCGCGCAGCCCGCCCTTGTGCATGACGAGGATGCGGTCGGCGGTCTCGATGGTGGAGAGCCGGTGTGCGATCACCACCGCCGTGCGGCCGGCGAGCAGCTTGGCGAGCGCGTCCTGGACGAGCCACTCGGTCTCGGGGTCGACGCTCGAGGTCGCCTCGTCGAGCACCAGCACCGCCGGGTCGTGCGCCAGCGCCCGCGCGAAGGCGAGCAGCTGGCGCTGGCCGCCGGAGAGGTTGCTGCCGCGCTCGCGCAGCAGGGCCTCGTAGCCCCCGAGGCGACGGATGAAGCCGTCGGCATTCACGTGTGCAGCGGCGGCCTCGACCGCCGCCCGCGAGCAGTCGGTGCGCCCGAGGGTGATGTTCGTCTCGACCGGGCCGCTGAACAGGAACACCTCCTGGAGCACGACCGCGATCCGCCGCCGCAGCGCCTGCGGGTCCCAGTCGCGCACGTCGATGCCGTCGACCAGGATACGCCCGCGCCCGACGTCGTACAGCCGGTCGAGCAGCTTGACGAGCGTCGTCTTGCCCGACCCCGTGGCGCCGACGATCGCCACGTGCTCGCCCGCCGCGACCCGGAACGACACGTCGCGGAGCACCCATTCCTCGCCGCGGTAGGCGAACCACACGTGCTCGAACACGATCTCGCCGCGCACCCGTGCCGGCATCCGCGGCCGGGCCGGCGCGGGCTCCACCTCGAGGTCGAGGAGCGAGAAGATGCGCTCGGCTGCGGTCATCGAGGACTGCATGACGGCGTACTTGGCGCTGAAATCCCGGATCGGGACGAAGAACTGCTGGATGTACTGGATGAAGGCGACCAGCGTGCCGATCTCGACCAGCCCGCCGCGGGTGAGCCGACCCCCCTCCCACAGGAGCATCGCGATCGACACGGTGCTCATCGCCTCGACGAAGGAGAAGAGCGCCGCTTCGAGCTTGTTGGAGAGGTGATAGGCGTCGCGATGGTCCGCGTTGAGGCGCTCGAACTCCGCGAAGGCGCGCACCTCGCGGTTCGCGAGCGCGATCGCCGTCATGCCCGTGATGGCCTCCTGGAGGTAGCCGTTGATGCGCGCGATGCGCTCGCGGATCATGCGATACGTGCGCCGCACCTGGCGCCGGAAGAAGTCGACCGCCCCCACGATCACCGGCAGCAACCCGAGACTCGTCAGCGCGAGGCGCCAGTCCATCCCCAGCATGACCGCGACGATCCCCACGAGCCCCAGCACGTCGAGGACGATGGTCATGGCGCCGGCGGCGAACATCTCCTGCAGCACGTCGACGTCGGTGGTGAGCCGGGAGACCACACGGCCGACGGGGTTCCGGTCGAAGAAGCGCATCGGGAAGCGCTGGACGCGGGCGAAGAGCGCGACGCGCAGATCGGCGAGACTCCGCTGGGCCAGCACCATCGTGAGGTACTGCTGGCCGTAGTAAGCCGCGAACTCGCCCGCAACCATCGCGAGATACACGAGCCCTAGCGCGCGCAGCCCGGCCGCGTCGCGGCGCTCGACGTAGCGGTCGATACCGATCTTCACCAGATAGGGCTGCACGAGACGGAAGCCCTGCTGGGCCGCCGAGAGGACCAGCGCGAGCCAGAACACTTGCCGGTAAGGCCGCACGTACGTCCAGAGACGGCCGAGCAGGCGCGCATCGTAGGCCTTGCCGAACTCCTGCTCGCCGTGCAGGTCGGTCGCCATCAGATCGCTTCCAGCTCCCCTTCGAGCGACTGCTGGCGGAAGAGATCGGCGTACACGCCGCCGCGCGCGAGCAGCGTCTCGTGGTCCCCGAACTCGACGATGCGGCCCTCGTCGACGACGAAGATCAGGTCGGCCTCCTTGACGGTGGTGATGCGGTGCGACACCAGGATCGTCGTCCGCGCCCGGAAGAACTCGCGCAGCCGGTCGAGGATCTCCCGCTCCGTCTGCGCGTCGACGCTCGACAGCGCGTCGTCGAGCACCAGCACGCGCGGCGCGGCCGCGACCACGCGCGCCAGCGCGACGCGCTGCTTCTGCCCGCCGGAGAGCGTCACCCCCCGTTCGCCGACGATCGTCTCGAGCCCGTGGGGGAACTCGGCCAGGTCGCGCGTGAGCGACGCCATGCGGACCGCCTGCTCGACGCGGCCGTTCCCGTCCGCCTCGAGCGCCCAGGCGACGTTGTCGCGCACCGAGCGCGAGAACAGGAAGGGGTCCTGCGGGACGAGGCCCACGTGGCGACGGAGCCAACCCAGCGGCAGCGTACGGATGTCGCGGCCGTCGAGCAGGACGGCCCCGGCGTCGACGTCGAACAGACGCGGGAGGAGCTGGACGAGCGTCGTCTTGCCGGCACCCGTCCGCCCCACGACCGCGATCGTGCTGCCGGCGGGAATGGCGAGGTCGACGTCGTCGAGCACGGGCGGCGCCTCGGGACGGCCGGGGTAACGGAAGGAGACCCCGCGCAGCACGAGGTCGCCGCGCACGTCGGCGGGCGGCACCGCATCGGGCAGACTGGTGATCGCGGGGGCCACGGCGAACAGCTCGTTCAGCCGCTGCATCGCGGCCCGGCCGCGCTGGACGATCGACAGCATCCACCCGAGCGCCATGGTCGGCCAGGCGAGCTGGCCGAGGTAGCCGATGAAGGCGACGAGGTCGCCCACCGACAGCCTCCCGGCAATCGCCTCGCGGCCACCGTACCAGAGGACGACGAGGACACCCGCGCCGCCCACGATGTTCATCACCGGGCCGATGAACCCGCGCACCCGCGCCAGGCGGAGGTTCAGCTCCTGGAAGCGGGCGTTGGCGCGCGCGAAGCTCTGCACCTCGTGCGCCTCGCAGGCATAGGCCTTGACGACGTGGATGCCGGAGAGGTTCTCCTGCACGCGGCTCGACAGCTCGCCGAGCCCCTCCTGGACGCGGAACGTCCGCTCCATGAGCAGCCGGCTCGTCCGCTTCACGACCAGGAAGGCGGCGGGGTACACCGCGAGCGCCGCCGCGGTGAGCCGGACGTCCTTCAGCAGCATGGCGCTCAGGCCGAGCGCGTAGGCGAGCGGCGCATCGATGAAATTCAGGATGCCGAGCCCGAGCAGCAGGCGGACCGCGGTGACGTCGTTCACCAGCCGCGACATGAGGTCGCCGGTCTGGCGCTGCTGGTAGAAGGCGAGCGGCTGCGCCTCGAGGTGGCGGAAGAGGTCGTTGCGCAGGTCGTACTCGATGTCGCGGCCGATGTTGAAGATGACGAAGCGCGAGAAGGTGCGCACCACGCCCTGGACGACGGCGATCGCCCCGATGACCGCGACGTACCGGGTGACGACCGGCGTGCTGCTGCGAATCGCATCCACGGTCATCCCCAGCAGCCAGGGCAGGGTCATGGCGAGGGCCCGCGAGCCGAGCAGGCAGGCGATGCCGGCCGCGTAGCGGAGGCGATAACGGACGAGGTAGGCCCAGAGGCGGGACATCGCGGCGACTGTAGCGATCGGGAGCGACCTGAATCAACGGTCACCGATGGGCCGGCGAGCGGTCCCGATACGGGCGCGCTGCGGCTGGAAGCCCTCCATTCGATCAAATTGCTCGCGCTTTTCCCCGCGCGCAACGAGGAGTTGCGCCCCGTGCTGCGGGGCAGCCTGACGGACGACGAGACTCCACAAGGATCCGTGCGGCATCGGCGTTGCTGTCCGGCCTCCGCGTGGATGTGGTATGGCTCACGACGTAGTGCAGACCAAGCGGCGCGCAACGTACGAGGACCTCCTCCGGGTGCCGGATACCATGGTGGCGGAGATCGTCGACGGGGAGTTGGTGGTGAGTCCGCGGCCTGCGACGCCGCACGCGTTCGCCGCAACCGAGATGGCGGCCGATCTGCTGCCGGTGTTTCACGGCACGGAGGCACGGTCCGGGCCCGGGGGATGGTGGATCCTCCCGGAGCCGGAGCTGCACTTCGCAGACGACGTCCTGGTGCCCGATCTTGCCGCGTGGCGTTGCGGGCGCATGCCGACGGTTCCGAACACGCCTGCCATCACCCTCGCGCCGGATTGGCTCTGCGAGATCATCTCTCCCTCGTCGGTGCGCCACGACCGGATCGTGAAGATGCGCTGTTACGCGCGGCAAGGCGTCACGTGGGTATGGCTCGTGGACCCGCTCGCTCGCACCCTGGAGGACCTTCACCTCGAGGGCGATCGCTGGACGGTCGTCGCCTCGCACGCGGGAGACGAGGTGGCGCAGATCGAACCGTTTGCGGCAGTGGACATTCGGCTCGCGCGATGGTGGCTGGCGGCTGACCCGCGCTGACTCCCCGGTCGGGTGGGCCCCCGGCTACGGCCGAGGCCGATCTGCGCCTTCATCTGCGTCCTCCCCCGTCTTTCCCCCGGGGAGGACCATCCGTCGCGGCACGCGCGGGGCGGCCACGAGCTTGCCGGTGATGGTCACGTCGACGCCGCGCGTCCCGTCGGCCAGCGTCGCCACCACCGGCTCGCCCGGGCCGAAGGGGACGCCGGTCGAGAAGGTCGTGTGGGCATTCGTGAGCGTGTTGAACGCGGCCGGGTTGTTGGGGATCACGGTCGACTGAAGGAGCTCGACGGAGCAGAGCGTGCGCTTGGAGTCCGCGAGGTAGAGCGGGCCGGGCTCCTGCCCGTGGTTGGCGACCAGCACGTCGGTCACGAGAAGCGAGCGCCCGTCGGGCACGACGTAGAGCGTCACCGACGGCGCGGGCTCGTCGCTCGACGACCGCTTGCCGACGTTGGCCGCGAAGGCGCTGACCGGCTGCTCGAAGGCCCGTGCCGGATCGACTAGCACCGCCACGCCGAGGAGGCAGAGGGCGGCGGCAAGACCCCTCATGAGCCGGCCCGGCCGACCGCCAGCAGCGACATCCCGATCGGCGGGCTCAGGCGCCGCTCGAGGCGCAGGAGGGGCACCAGACGGTCGTTCAGGCGCGCCTGCAGCCCCGGCACCGTCCGGCGCCCCAGGATGCGCGCGTTCAGGAACCACCCCGCGACGCCGAGCATGTTGAAGTAGCTGACGTGCTCGACCGCCAGGCCGGCCCCCCGGAGCTTCCGGACGAGCTCCGTGCGGGTGTAGCGCCGGTGCTGCCCGATCGCACGGTCGATCGTCCCGTAGAGCGCGGGCAGCGCCGGGACGATCAGCACCACCCGCCCGCCGGGAGCGAGGACGGCGCGCATCGCCCGCAGCGCCGCCTCGTCGTCCCGGAGGTGCTCGAGCAACCTGGCGCAGGTGACGGTGTCGAAGCTCCCGGGCGCGAAGCCGTCCAGGCTGACCTGCGCGAGGTCGAGCGCGCGCACCTCGACATTCGGCTTGCCGGCGTACCGCCGCTGGAGAAGCTCGAGGTACTCGGGGTCGAAGTCGGTGGCCACCACGTGCTCGCGCGTCGCGAGGTACTGCGTCATGACGCCCGTCCCGGAACCGACCTCCAGGACGCGGCGGCCGACGTAGGGCCGCATGAGCTCCCATTGGAACTCGGTGTACCGCCGGAGCGCCTCGACGCGGCGGAGCGTGGTGAAGGCGTCGTCCTCGCGCCCGATGTCGGGCGAGATGCGGAAGCGCAGGATCGTCCACGCCGCCGACACGGCGTCCTTCCAGCCGATCTTCTTCCCGTCCGAGTAGCCCCGCCCGTAGTAGGCGATCGGCACCTCGTGGATGCGGCAGCGCAGGTGCGCCACCTTGGCGGTGAGCTCGGGCTCGAGGCCGAAGCGCTCCGAGCGG